>WLNV01000029.1 GCA_009699615.1 Actinomycetota bacterium | reverse complement strand
GGTACGACCGAGGGGATCACGGCACTGCAGATGGACATCAAGATCACGGGAGTGACCTTCGAGATCCTCAAGGACGCTTTGACGCAGGCCAAGGAGGCCCGCCTCAACATTCTCGGTCAGATGGACGCCGTGATCTCGGCCCCAAGCGAGGAGATGTCTCCTTATGCGCCGCGGATCATCCAGGTTCAGATCGACCCGTCGCAGATCGGCATGTTGATCGGCAAGGGTGGCGAAACCATCCGCGGCCTGGCCGAAGAGTTCGAATCGCAGATCGACGTCAACGACGAAGGTCAGGTGCTGATCTACTCATCGAACGGTGAGCTCGGCGAGGCCCTGCGCGACCGCATCACGACGATGATGAAGGAGGTCGAAGTTGGTGACGAGTTCACCGGCAAGGTCGTCAAGACGACAACCTTCGGCGCCTTCATCGAACTCGCCAAGGGCACGGACGGACTGCTCCACATCTCGAACGTCTCACCAGGTCAGCGCGTCGAGAATGTCGATGACGTCCTCTCCCGCGGTGATGAGATTCAGGTCCGCGTAGTCGAGGTTGACCGCGAGCGCGGTCGTATTGGCCTGCGGCTCGCCGACGACCCATCTATTGCGGGCAAGAGCGCTGACGAACTGGCTGCGGCTACTTCGGGCGGCGGTGGGCAGCGTTCTGAGCGCAGCGGCGGAGACGGTGGCGGCTCAGACCGCCCCCGGCATCGCCGCGGTGGCCGCGACCGCGACTAAGGGGTCGGCATGAGTACTGACGGATCGGCAGCAGCAGACCCGATAAGGGTCGCCGTTGCCGGGGCCGCCGGCCGAATGGGCACGGCGGTCTGCGAAGCGGTTGAGAGCGACGGCGGGATGGTTCTCGCCGGGCGCGCAGACCCAGCATTGGGTACGGCTGTGGCCGAGGTGCTCGCTGACGCCGACGTGCTGGTTGACTTCACGCAGCCCGAGAGTGCACTGCCCAATGCCCGCGAAGCGGTTGCCGCTGGCGTTCACGTAGTTATCGGAACGACCGGCTTCGATCTTGCCGAGCTGGACGGCCTCAGCGGTGCCAACGTGTTGGTCGCACCAAACTTCGCGATCGGCGCTGTGCTGATGATGCGGTTCGCTGCCGAAGCGGCGGCACTGATGCCCGCGGCCGAGATCATCGAACTCCACCACGACAAGAAGCTCGATGCTCCGAGTGGTACCGCCGCCCGCACCGCCGAGCTAATGAAAGATTCGACTGGCAAGGATGTACCGATTCATTCGGTTCGCCTGCCCGGCCTCGTCGCCCACCAAGAAGTGATCTTCGGCGGCACGGGGGAGACGCTGACAATCCGTCACGACGCGCTCGACCGTTCTTCTTTCATGCCTGGAGTGCTGCTCGCAATCCGCCGCGTCGGCGAACTGCCGAGCTCGCCGATCATCGGTCTTGAGAACGTGCTGTGACCGCCTCTCTTGGCTCGATAATCACGGCGATCGTTACGCCCTTCGACGAGCAGGGGGATGTTGACGAGGCCGGCTTCGTCGAACTGCTCGGTTACCTCGCCGCCAACGGCTCAGACGGCTTTGTCATCTGCGGGACGACGGGGGAAGCGGCGACGCTCTCTACTGAGGAGCATCTCGGCCTAATCGAACTTGCGGTCGCTAACCGGCCCGCGGGAACGTCGATCATCGCCGGCGCGGGCTCGAATGACACCCGCCACGCAGTCGAGATGACGGAGCGCTCGACCGAGCTTGGCGCCGACGCGATTCTCTCGGTAACGCCCTACTACAACAGGCCAAATCGTCGCGGCATCGTTGCCCACTACAAAGAGGTCGTAAAGGCCACCGACAAGCCGATCATCCTCTACAACATCCCGAGTCGCACGGGAACCAATCTTCCGAACGAATTCCTCGCCGAGCTGGCGCAGCTCGACCAGATCGAATTCGTCAAGCAGGCCAACCCCGACGACGTCGCACAGGTTGACGGACTCGGCCTCTACGCCGGCAACGACGACATGCTCGCCGAAGTGCTCGACCTCGGTGGGCTGGGCGGGATCCTTGTCGCCAGCCACGTCGTAGGGCCACAGATGAGGCAGATGGTCGAGCAGCCCGAGCAGCGAGCAGAGATTGACGCCGGTTTGGCTGAGATCTACGCAGCACTCGGCGTCACGACCAACCCAATCCCGGTCAAGGCGGCGCTCGCGCTGCTTGGCCTGCCATCGGGGCCATTGCGGCTTCCACTGGTCGAAGCCAGCCCCGAAGAACGAGCCGTTGTTGAGACGGCGCTAATCAATCTTGAACTACTAGAAGGAGATGGCCACTGATGGCCGATCAAATGTTGCGAGTACTGCCACTCGGCGGGCTCGGAGAAATCGGAAAGAACATGACCGTCATTGAATATGACGGCAAGCTGTTGATAGTCGACTGCGGGGTTCGCTTCCCAACCGCAGAGATGGTCGGCATCGACCTGGTTCTGCCGGACTTCTCGTATCTCGAGGGACGCGTCGACGACATCGAAGGAATCGTCATCACGCACGGCCACGAGGACCATCTCGGCGCGCTGCCCTGGATGCTGCGGGAGATGAGGTCCGAAGGCGAACTGCCACCGCTCTTCGGGGCGCCTCTGACGATGGCGATGGCTCGCTCGAAGCTCGACGAACACAAGATCAAGGAGATCGAGATCGAGGATGTCCGTCCCGGCGATGAGATCGAGCTTGGCCCGTTCACGGTCGAGCTAATCCAGATGACGCACTCGATCCCAGACGCGATGGCGGTCGCGATCACGACCGAGCAGGGCACGATGTTGATCACTGGCGACTACAAGTTCGACCAAACACCGGTCGATGGTCGCCCGGCCGACTTTGGGCGGCTTGCCCAGCTCGGCGCCGATGGACTGCTTCTGCTCTGCGGCGATTCGACGAACGCCGACCGTCCTGGCTACTCGGAGAGCGAGGCGGGGGTGGGGCCTCACCTCGAGCAGGCATTCTCGGGTTGTGAAGGCCGCATCATCGTCACCTGCTTCGCCTCCAATATCCACCGCGTGCAGCAGGTCGTTGACGCTGCCGAGGCGCTCGGCCGCAAGGTCGCGCTTGTCGGTCGATCGATGCTTAAGAACACAAACATCGGCCGCTCTCTCGGTCACATCGATTTCCCCGAGGGGATGCTCGTTAAGTCGCGTGCGCTCGACAATCTTCCCGACGACGAGATCGTCATCATCTGCACCGGTTCGCAGGGCGAGCCGCTCAGTGCTTTGCGGCGGATGGCTTTCAGCGAACACCGCGAAGTCCAGCTTCGCCGCGGCGACACGGTCGTCTTCAGCGCCACTCCTGTCCCCGGGAACGAGCGCGCCGTCTCCGAAACGATCGACCGGCTTTATCACATTGGCTGCACCGTGATGACGCCGCGCGACGCGCCGATCCACGCATCCGGGCACGGATACGCCGAAGAGATCAAGCTGATGCTCAACCTCACAAAGCCGAAGTACGTGATGCCGTTCCACGGGGATTTCCAGCGTCTCGAACTTCACGGCCGACTGGCCGAGGCGGTCGGCATTGAGCCGGAACGAATTTTCAAGGGCGAGAACGGTCTCCCGCTTGAGATCACGAGCAAGGGCGCCCGTTTTGGCGAAGCCGTCCCTTCCGGGATGGTCTTCGTAGACGGAGTCGAGCTTGGCGAGGTGAATGAAGCGCCACTGCGCGACCGTCGAATGCTCAGCGCCGACGGCATCTTCGTGATCGTCGCGACGATCTCTGGCGAAGATGGGGCATCTGTTGCTGATCCCGAGATCATCTTCCGAGGCGTACCTTTCCCGGATGAGGCGAACGAACTGCTCGACGAGGTCCGCGCCGGAGTCGAAGTAACGATTGCCAGAGCCGCCAAGGAGTCGGTGACGGAGATCGACGTAATCCAGGAGATGCTGCACGACGATCTTGCAGCCTTGGTTTACGACCGCTTGCGTCGCCGGCCGATGGTGCTTCCCGTCGTCGTCGAGGTTTAGCCCTTCAAGGCCGCAGCAAGCGGCAGCCGGACGACAAACTTCGATCCCGGGTCGGCGTCCTCGACCTTCACAGAGCCGCCATGCCCGTCGGCAACGGTTCGAACGATCGCTAATCCCAGCCCTGTCGAACTGCCGCGATCTCCTGAGCGACGAACGAAGCGCTCGAAGATCCGCGCCCGCTGCTCATCGGGTATCCCGGGGCCGTTGTCGGCGACTGTCAGTACCGCGTCTCCGTTGTCGACGATTGCCGCGATCTCCACGTCTGTCCCCGCCGGGGTGTGTCGGACTGCGTTCTCAACAAGATTGATCACGAGACGATGCAGCTCATCGCGGTCGCCATCGACGATGACCGGTGCATCGCCAACGACCACAAGTCGGTGGTTGCTGGTCAAGGCTCCGGCTTCGGCCGTTGCTTCGGCGGCAATCTGCATCAAGTCGACGCGCTGGCGGGCAATCGGCTGCTGATCGTCGCTGCGAGCCAGCAACAGAAGATCGGCAACGATCCGCCTCATCCGCTGGGAGCTGCGGAGTGCGGCAGATGCCGCTTCCTTGCGGTCGCCCTCCAGCCCGTCCGAGAGCAGCTCGAGGTTGGCGAGGATGCTCGTCAACGGAGTGCGAAGCTCATGCGACGCATCGGCAACAAACTCCCGCTGGCGGACGAGCGCGCCTTCGGTCTCTTGCCGTGAAGCTTCAAGCGAGGTCAACATCTCATCGAAGGTCCGTGCCAGCTCGGCAACTTCATCGTCGGTTGACGGTTCAGGCACGTGACGGTCTGGGTCGCGTGTCCTGGCGATCTCTTGCGCGGTCGCGGTCAGGTCGGTGATCGGCCTCAGTGAGCGTCGCGCCAGTGCCATCCCGCCGAGCAGTGCGAGCAGAGAGCCTCCGACGACGCCGATCACCAACAGCAGCCGCAGGCGGTTGATCGTTCGCTCAAGATCCTCGAGTGGACGCGCATACTCGATCCAGATAGGGAAGCGCAGGGTCTGCGCAGCGTCGTCGCCGCTCGAGAGGACGGCGTATCGGGTCTCGATCAGAAAACCGTTTGCTTCCCGTGTCCCTTGAGAGACTGGCAAGCCCAGCTGCGGCGCTTGCGGCGTCGCTCCGCCGGGAATCTCTTTGCGGTCGCCCCAAAAGAGGCGGATCGCAGCGTTGTTAGGAGCGGCGTAGAGCTCGAGTGGAGGGTTGATCCGGTACCCGGTCGGTGCCGTGGGAGTGATCGTCAGGCGCTCCTGGAGGCGGCTGGCCGCATCGGCCGTGTCGCCGACAAAGTCGGAACGCAGACGTGAGGTTGTAAGCGAGCCGAACAGTGCCGCGAAGGCGCAGAGAATCAGAAACGTCAATCCGGCGGAGACGAGCGCAAGCCGCCAGCGGATGCTGATCCGGTCAAACACGGAGTACGTACCCAATTCCGCGCACGGTGTGGAGAAGGCGCGGTTCGCCTTCGGCTTCAAGCTTGCGTCGGATGTTTGAGACGAAGACCTCGATCGTGTTGGTATCTGCAAACGGGTCGTAGCCCCAAACGTCCTCCAACAGCTGTTGGCGGCTAATTACGACGCGGTGATTGCGCATCAAGTACTCGAGCAGCTCAAACTCGCGCTGTGTCAGGTCAACGCGGCGGTCGCCGCGCAGAACCTCGTAGCGGTCGGCGTTGAGCACAAGGTCCTCGAAGGTCAGGCTCGCAGTCCCGCGCGGCGGGCGGCGGCGCAGAAGCGCGCGAAGGCGGGCGAGCAGTTCCTCACGCTCAAACGGCTTGACGAGATAGTCATCTGCGCCGGCGTCGAGCCCTTCGACCTTCGCCTCTGTCGCGTCACGAGCGGTCAGCATCAGAATCGGAACATCTCCCGTTTCGCGCAGACGGCGGGCCACCTCGGTTCCGTCAATCTGCGGCAGCCCGAGGTCGAGGATCACGACGTCCGGGTCGAAGCTTGAGGCGAGGGTCAGGGCGATCGCGCCGTCGGCCGCGATTTCGGTCTTGTAACCGTCAATCCGCAGCATCCTCTGGACGACTTCAGCGATTGCCTCGTCGTCTTCGACGATAAGGACTCTTGCGGCGTGCGATGACATTGCCTGAAGAGGGTATGGCTTCGGATTTAGCTCAGCTAAAGGGAGATTGCAGTCGGCGTCGAACAGGCTCAACGTAGGAACACCTCTATGGCCACAGCAAAAACAAAAGCAAAGCCGCGTCCGAAGAGCTCGCCAAAGCGAAAGGCACCGGCGCGGGCCGCCGCAAAGCCGCGCAAGCGCACGCAGAAGCAGACATCCAAGCCGCTGCAGATGCCGCAGCTCAGTCAGCGTCAACGCGATCTTTGCGGGCTTGCACTGGTCGCGGTTGCGCTCTTCATCGCATTTCCGCTCTATTCGGGCGGCGATGCGGGAATCGGAGGCGAACAGTTCGTCGCAGCGCTGCGGTGGAGCTTCGGCCAGGTGGCCTACCTGATCCCACCAATTCTGGCTCTTGGCGGTTTGGTTCTGATTCTCCGGCCGGTTGTAAGCCTGCCGCAGACCCTGCGCGCCGGTTCCCTCTGCCTGCTGCTCGGAGCGTCGCTGGCGCTCTCGGCCGGGACACTCGGGCTAGGCACTGGGGGAGGGCGGTCCGTCCAGCTCGACCCGGCACTGTTCGGTGACCGCGGAGGCGCCGTAGGCGACCTGCTTTACCTCGGAACTGGCACCCTTGTCGGGCCTGTCGGAAGCCATATCTTCTCGCTCTTCCTCCTCCTCGCAGCGGTCCTGTTGATCAGCGGCCTCTCAATCGCCGCAGTAATTCGCCACGGTGGTACAGGGATTGCGGACCTTGGCAGGGCGCTCGGCAGCGGCATCGAAGCGCTCTCAACTCGCATCCCCGCGAAGGAAGCGATCGCGCCGCCGGAGCCTGAAGGCGTCGAACCGACAGTCGCGCAGCTAGGGCCGGTCGAGATCTTCGACCTCGGCAACGACTTGGACGACGACTACAGCGTCGATGACCCACAGATGCCCGAATCGCTGACGCCACCGGCGCCTGTCATTCCGGCCGCCAAGGCGTCGAAAACCCCGGCAAAAGCCAAAGAGAAGGCGCCCGGTGAGGCAACCGTCTTCACGCTTCCCGACCCGAAGCTGCTGAAGCTCAGCTCGAAGAAGAACGCGACACCCGATACGACCGACCAAAGCCGTGTTTCCGCCGCCCTCCTAGAGGCACTCCGTCACCACGGGATCGAAGCCAGTCTCGTCGGGACGGTCTCCGGGCCGCACATCACTCGTTACGAACTTCGCCTCGCCCCGGGCGTGAAGATGAACAAGATCGGCGCCCTCAAGGACGACCTCGCGTACGCCCTCGCTGCGACCGACATTCGCATTCTTGCTCCGATTCCAGGTAAGCAGGCGGTCGGAGTAGAGGTTCCTAACCGCACGCGCCTCGAGGTAACGCTGGGCGATGTCTTCCAGGAGCTCCCAGCCGACGCAAGTCCGTTGACGGTCTTCCTCGGCAAGGATGTCGGCGGCCGGCCGGTCACCGCCGATCTCGCGCGGATGCCTCATCTCTTGATCGCGGGCACGACCGGAGCCGGTAAGTCGGGGGCTGTCAACGCGATGCTCAGTTCGATCCTGCTCCGCGCGACGCCGGATCAAGTGCGACTCGTCTTGGTAGATCCGAAGCAAGTCGAGCTGAACCACTACGAGGCGATCCCACATCTTCTAACGCCAGTCATCACTAGCCCGCGGATGGCCGCCAACGCGCTAGGGAATCTTGTCCGCGAGATGGAATGGCGCTACGGCGTGATGGCTGTCGCCCGGACTCGTTCGCTAGCCGAGCTGAACAAACACCGGGTTGACGAGGGCGATGAACCGCTCCCTTATCTGCTCTGCGTGATCGACGAGCTTGCCGACCTGATGATGGTCGCACCGGCCGACGTTGAGAACGCCGTAATCAGGCTCGCGCAGAAGGCGCGCGCGGTCGGAATCCACCTCGTTCTAGCGACGCAGAGCCCGCGCGTCGACGTGATCACCGGGATGATCAAGGCCAACGTCCCCTCGCGGATCGCATTTGCTGTTTCCAGCCAGACCGACTCGCGCGTGATTCTCGACCAGAATGGCGCCGAAAGCCTGCTCGGGCAGGGCGACATGCTCTTTTCGCCGGTCGGGTCCTCTAAGTTGGAACGAATTCAGGGTGCCTACATCGACGAACCGCAGATCGCAAAGCTGACCGAGTTCTGGGCTGCTCAGGGCGAGCCCGCGCTGCGCGAGGATCTTCTCGACGAGGTCGAGGTGCCGAGCGATTCACCGGGCGGGGGAGACGCCGATGGCTTCGACCCCGATGAGGACCCGATGTTGAGCGAGGCAATTGCGCTCGTCGTCGAGATGGATACCGCTTCGACCTCGATGCTTCAGCGCCGACTTCGCGTCGGGTACACGCGGGCCGGCCGCCTGATCGACATGCTCGAGCGCCGCTCGATCATTTCGGGCTACGAGGGCTCAAAGCCGCGTCAGGTCCTCGTCACGGCCGCTGACCTGCCTCGGGTGCTCGCGGCGCTTGAAGGCCCGCAGGGCGGCTCTGACGAGCCCACAGAGGGTGAGGACGCGACGCTGCAAGCGGTCTCGCCCGATCCGGTCGACGACTGATTAGCCTCAGGCTATGCCCGATATCGCCAGTCAGCTGCGGAATGCTCGAACCGAGGCCGGAATCGACATTGCGACGGCCGAGTATGCGACCAAGATTCGCTCCAAGTATCTGAGGGCGCTGGAGAGCGGCGACTGGGCTGCGCTTCCGGAGGAGACTTCGGCGAAGAGCTTCCTCAGGACCTACGGCGACTATCTTGGCCTCGATGGCCGGGCGTTGGTGGAGGTCTTCAAGGCAGGCCAGGTGTCTGTCGGCGATCCCGGCAGTTACGCCCCTAGCGCCCCTTACCGCGACCGTTCTGGAACTCGCCGTAGCTGGCGGACCTGGCTAGTCGTCGCACTCGTACTCATCTTGATCGTCGGCCTGTTCCTAATCGGGAGCAACGCTAACGCGGCGCAGCTCTCGACGCTGGCTTGGGTTCCGGCGACCGGGCCACTGCTGTGAGCGGGCGCGCAGGAATCGTCGTCACAGGCACGGAGGTTCTTACCGGCCGAGTCGTTGACCGCAACGGGCCATGGTGTTCGGAGCGACTGCGCGAGCTAGGGATTGACCATGAGAGCACCGTCGTTGTCGGTGACCGGCCGGCGGATATTCTCGCGGCGCTGCGCTGGCTGGCGGCCGAAGGTTGTTCGATACTGATCACCAGCGGCGGCCTCGGCCCGACCGAAGACGATCTGACGGCGACCGTTGTTGGGGAGTTTCAGGGCCGACCGATGGTTGTGGACGAGCCTCTCCACGCGAGCATTAAAGCGATCCTCGCGCGCTTGACGGCGCGCTGGCCGAACGTCGACCAAAAGTCGATCGCCGCCGGCAACCTTAAACAGGCGACGATTCCCGAAGGAGCGACGATTCTTGAGCCGATAGGCACCGCGCCCGGCCTTGTCGTCCCGCCGCTCGACGGCAGCGACAACCCAACTGTCGTCGTGCTGCCTGGTCCACCGAGTGAACTCATCCCGATGTGGGCGGCTGCCGTCGAGACGGAGGCATTCGTCTCGGTAACCGCGGGGAGGCGAACGATCGAACAGTCGATGCTTAGGCTGTTCGGGATTCCGGAGTCTGAGATTGCGGCGACGCTGCGGTCCGCCCGTGATTCGGGAATCGACATCGACGCGCTCGAGATCACGACCTGCCTACGGCGTGGCGAGATCGAGGTCGTCACCCGCTTCGCTCCCGACCAGCAAGTGCTCTACGACTCGTTTGCGCAGTTTGTTGCCGATGAGTACCCCGAAGCGCTGTTCTCTATTGATGGGACGACGGTGGATTATCAGTTGGCAGAGCTTCTGAAGGCCTCTCCGCCGCTGACGATCGCGTTAGCCGAGTCCTGCACGGGAGGCCTTGTCGCAGCCCGCCTGACCGAGCTGCCCGGCGCATCTGCCTACTTCCGTGGCGGACTCGTCGTTTACAGCAACGAGGCCAAGTCTCGGCTCGCTGGGGTGCCAGAGGAGCTGATCGCCGAGCACGGCGCAGTCAGCGAAGAGGTTGCAGTCGCGTTGGCCGCCGGGGCGAGGAAGGCCCTCAACGCCGACCTCGGCGTCGGGGTAACCGGTATTGCCGGGCCCGACGGTGGAACGGAAGAGAAGCCGGTTGGCCTCGTTTGGTGCGCCGCTTCCCTGAGTAGCGGGGAACATGCGGTGCGTAAGCTTCAGCTTCCTGGTTCGCGGCAGGTGATTCGCGATCGCACTACGACCGTGGTGATGCACCTCGCGGCCGGTCTATTGCGTTCTTCAGGGCGTTAAGCGCGGCGCTCTGCGCGTGGAATGGCGCTGAGCGGCGGTATCGCCGTTGCAAGAACGGGCGTAGCTTCGCTTTTCCGTCCGCACGAGGACCGAACATAAGTTCTCGCCCGATAGAGAGGTCGTACCTACGATGCCCACACCACCCACAGAAAAGGCCGCAAAGGCCCGCGACGACGCCTTGAAGGGCGCCTTGTCCCAGATTGAAAAGCAGTTCGGCCAAGGGTCGGTCATGCGCATGGGCGACGAAGGCGCTCAGGTCAAGGTTGACGCGATCCCTACCGGGGCTCTATCGCTCGATCTCGCGCTCGGTATCGGCGGAATGCCACGTGGACGCATAGTTGAGCTCTTCGGTCCGGAATCTTCCGGCAAGACAACACTGGTCTATCACGTGATCGCAGAAGCGCAGAAGCTTGGTGGCGTCTGCGCCTTTATCGACGCCGAGCATTCCATGGACCCGCTCTACGCGCGTCAGATCGGCGTTGATATCGACGAACTGCTCGTCTCGCAGCCCGACTACGGCGAGCAGGCACTTGAGATCGCCGACATGTTGGTTCGGTCCGGTGCTGTCGACCTGATTGCTATCGACTCGGTAGCCGCGCTGACACCACGTTCAGAGCTCGAAGGTCAGATGGGCGACCAGACGGTTGGACTCCAGGCGCGAATGATGAGTCAGGCGATGCGAAAGCTCGCCGGCAACCTCAACCGCGCGCAGACAATGTGTCTTTTCACCAACCAAATCCGCGAGAAGATTGGTGTCATGTTCGGCTCGCCGGAGACCCAGCCGGGAGGGCGCGCGCTGAAGTTCTACTCCTCCCAAAGGCTCGACATTCGACGTATCGAGACGCTGAAGGACGGGACCGAAGCTGTCGGCAACCGTGTCCGCGTAAAGGTCGTCAAGAACAAGGTTGCTGCTCCGTTCCGCCAGGCCGAGTTCGACATCGAATTCGGAAAGGGCATTTCGTCATCGGGTTGCATTCTTGACCTTGGTATCGAGCATGAGATCGTGACCAAGTCCGGCTCCTTCTTCTCCTATGGGGAGGAGAGAATTGGCCAAGGACGGAACAACGCCAAGGCTTACCTCGACGAACACCCGAAGATGGCGAAAGAGATCGAAGAGAAGATCTACGCAATTGTTGGTGTCGATACCGATCTGGTCGTGCCGATTGAGCACGATCCTTCGGCCGAAGTTCCGGTTCTCACCGACGAGCCTGCTGCGGTTGAAGAAGCCGCGGCCGAAGCGGCCTGAGCAGTTGGCAGATACGCCTCTCGAGCACGAGCAGCGGGTTCAGGACGCACTCGAGCGGGCGTTTCGCTTCATTGCCAAGCGCGAGCGGACGGTTTCGCAGGTTTCGGCTCGGCTCGAGCGCGACGGGATCGAGTCTGCAGTGATCGCGGAGGCTGTTGGGCAGATGGTCACAGATGGATACATCAGCGACACGCGTTTCGCTGCGCTCTACGCTGAGGACCGCCGCGCCATCGACGGTTGGGGAAACGAAAGGATCGTCACCAACCTGAGGGAGGCCGGGGTCTCCACCGAGATCATCGAAGCGATAGTCGGCTCGCGAGGGCACGACGATCAGGTAGGCGATGCGATTCGCGTTCTCGACCAGCGGGTCGGGACCAAACCGAGTGACGCGCGGGAGAGGGAACGCGCGCTCGGAATCCTCGCTCGCCGCGGG
>WLNV01000028.1 GCA_009699615.1 Actinomycetota bacterium | reverse complement strand
TCAACGCAGCTTCCGTAGTTGGAGTAGGAGGCGCGAGCGTCGTTTGATGATGTCGCGCCGACCGTTAGCGCGTTTGGAGTCGAGGCAGGAGAAGAGTTGCAAGCATTGGCGTTCTCGTTCCCGGCGGCAACGGCGAAGGTGATGCCGTCGGCGATTGCGTTCTGAGTGGCAGTGTTGAGCGCTGCCGACAGGCCTCCACCGAGGCTCATGTTGGCTACCGCTGGAACGCCGGCGACGTGGTTGGCCGTCGCCCAGTCGATACCTGCGATCACTCCCGATGTGCTGCCCGAACCGCTGCAGTTGAGTACACGGACTGCGACCAGCGAGGCTTCGGGGGCAACGCCGTAGGTCGAGCCGCCGATCGTGCCGGCGACGTGCGTTCCGTGGCCGTTGCAGTCGTTCGTGTTCTGCCCATCCCCGATTGCGTCGTAGCCGACCGTTACGCGGCCACCGAACTGAGTGTGGGTCGCGAGGACGCCGGTGTCGATGATGTAGGCGGTCACACCGAAGCCGTTCTGGCTGGTTGAGATCTGGCTGTTGAGCGGGAGAGTGCGCTGGTCGATGCGGTCGAGCCCCCACGAGGAGGCGAGTCCGCTGCGCGGGCCGGCGCTGAGCGCCTCAACCGGTTTGTCTCTTTCAACGAGTAGAACACCGTCCTGAGCACGGAGGCGGGCAACATCGGCTGAGTCCAACGAGGCGACGTAGCCCTTTGCTGCGCTGCGGAATACGTCCTGCACGTCGTTTCCACGTGCTTCTTCGCGTGCGACCTTCTGAGAAAGACCGGCGCCGCTCTCGTAGAGGACGATGTAGTCGTTTGATGCCCCGGTCGCATTGGCCGACGCAGTGAGCATCAGCATCATCGCGAACCCAATCAGGGACGCCGCTGCGGCAGCAAACCAGCGCTGAGCGGTCACCCCGCCTTGCGGCTTGACCGTCACGATTGCTGCGCTTGTTTCCGGTTCGCTCATAAGTATTCCCAACCTCATACTCTAGGGGATAAGTACCGCTGAGACCGCCGATAGTTACGTTCGTGACGAACCGGAGGCGATTGGAGACGAGCCGACCGGCTCGGGCAGGGGTACACTTCGCCCCGTCCGGAGAGGTGGCCGAGAGGCTGAAGGCACTCGCCTGCTAAGCGAGTAACGGGGGTAACCTCGTTCGCGGGTTCGAATCCCGCCCTCTCCGCTTATCCTTGGCCGCAGCAGCGGCGATTGCAGCGGTACCTGCCGTCTCGCGGGGTCAGGCTGCGAGAATGGAGCGCAATGGATCCGCGTCTGGAGCGTCGTCAGAACAAGCGTCAGGAAGCTGTGCGCAGGCGTAGGGCTGCCGCGGCCGGGGCGATCGTCGTCGTGCTTGCTGTCGCTGCGTGGGTGGTTGTTCCTGCGATCGGCAGCTCGGCGAACGACGATTCATCGGCCAAGATGGGAGCCGCCAGCGCTGCTGCTGCCCCTGCTGCCGTGCCAGCGAAGCCGGCGCCGAAGCCGGCCGGGCCTCCACCGCAGCAGATCAAACCGCTTGTCCCCGGTACCGCGAAAGTGATCACGGAGGTTCCGGCGGCAGGAAACAAGGTTGCGCTGACCTTTGACGACGGCGCCTGCTCAAGCTGCGTGAAGCAGATCGTCGACTTTCTTGAGAAGTCGGGCGCGCACGCAACCTTCTTTCCAAACGGAACCTATGGGGCCAGCTGGGATCCCCAAGCGAAGCGGATCCGCGCGCTGGTTGAGAACGGCCAGCTTACGCTGGGCAACCACACCTTCAGCCACGGCACGTCGACGCAGATCGGGTCCGCTGCCTTCGGTGCCGACTTGCAACGAAACGAAGACTGGATTCAGAAGACCTTCAATCTCAGTGGCCGGCCTTGGTTCAGGCCTCCTTACGGCGATTACGACTCGGGCACGATCGCCGCGGCGGGCCAGGCCGGGTACAAGCGGGTGATCATGTGGTCGGGAACGGTTGCTGATTCCGACCTCCGCAGTGAGCCATACATCCTCAACGCGATCCGCTACTGGGCCAAGCCGGGCAGGATCATTCTGATGCACGCCAACTACCCGCCAACCGCAAAAGCGCTGCCGAAGATCCTCAAGATTCTGGAACGAAAGCAGCTCCAGCCGGTGACTGTCGCCGAACTGTTGAACGGCGCCTGAGCGCCTAGCCGCTCAGAGCAGCGCGCAATTCCGCAGCAGCCTCGTCGCTGCGCGCGCCGCGCGCAAGCCAGCTCACAACTCCGTCGCGGTCGCAGACGATTACGGCGATTTGGTTCGTGTCCGGCAGCCCAAGGCTGTCGCGTACCCGGTTGACGTCGGTGTACGCGGTGATCGTTCGAGCGCGGGTCTTCGGGTCTGGGATTGCGGCCGTCATGCCACCGTCGATGAAGCCGCGCACCGGTGCCCAGCGGCGCGAGATCGTCGGCATCTCGTACGTGATCAGGCCGTCGTGCTGATCTTCGAGCGCGGCGAAGTCGCCCAGCCAAGTGTCAACGTCATCCTGTTGGTTTCTCTGGAACGCGACGGCAATCAGATTGCGCTCGCCGCCCAACTCGTTAGGCAGGCGGTACTCGGTGCCGTCGAGCGCGCGAGCGTCGACGGCAGGCAGCAGTCGGATCGATTGACTCATCAATACAAGGGTAGGAGTAGCCCAACGCGCCTTCAATGAGCCCCGCGTTCGGCCTCTGAGATCGCGCGCAGCGCGTAAGATCGGTTCGATGAGCGACCGGTTGACCAGCACGCCTGCAGCCGACGGCTTCTCGATGCCGGCCGAATTCGCGCCGCACGAGGGAACATGGATGCTCTGGCCGCACCGGGCCGACACTTGGCGCGAGCAGGGCGGCCCGGCGCAGCAGGCTTACGCTGAAGTGGCCGCAGCGATCGTCGCCGCCGAGCCGCTGAGGATGGGTGTACGCGGTTCGCAGCTCGAGGCCGCACGCGCTCTGCTTGACGACAGGGTGGAGATCGTTGAACTCGACAGCGACGACGCTTGGATGCGCGACGTTGGCCCGAGCTTCGTCACCAACGAGGAGGGCGAGCGGCGCGGAGTCGACTGGCAGTTCAACGCTTGGGGCGGGCTTGAGGGAGGCATCTACCCGGAGTGGGACTTGGACATGAAGGTCGCCGCTCAAGTTATTGATCTGGAAGGCGACGAGCGCTACAGCGCGCCGCTGATTCTCGAAGGCGGCTCGATCCACGTCGACGGCGAAGGCACCTGCCTCACTACCGAGGAGTGCCTGCTGAACAGGAACCGCAACCCGTCGATGACGAGGGAGCAGATCGAAGGTCATCTCCGTGGCTACCTGGGTGTCGAGAAAGTCCTCTGGCTAGGCGCGGGCACCTTCGGTGATGAGACCGACGGCCATGTCGACAACATCGTCTGCTTCATCCGCCCGGGGGTTGTCGCCTTGACGTGGACCGACGACGAGTCGCACCCTCAGCACGCGATCTCGGTCGATGCGCGAGCGCGGCTTGAGGCGATGACCGATGCTCGCGGTCGCTCGCTTCAAATCGAACTGTTGCCGATGCCTTCGCCGGCGCCGATGAGCGAGGCCGAAGCGGCCGGGATCATTCCGTCAGGGCTTGTGCTGCCGAGGCTGGCGGGTGACGAGCTGGCCGGCTCCTACATCAACTTCTACATCTGCAACGGACGCGTAGTCGCGCCGCTGCTTGACGAGCGAACCGACGATGAGGCGATGGCGAAGATTGCCGAGCTGTTCCCTGAGCGCGAAGTGGTCGGCGTGCCTGGCCGCGAGATCCTGCTCGGCGGAGGCAACGCCCACTGCATCACGCAGCAGATCCCGGCGGTTTAGTTTCCGCTCCTACTGAGGCGGGTACGGGCCTTGGCCCTGGCGTGCGTCCGAGCGACGAATCATGAACATCACGAACGAGATCACGAAGCCGAGTACCGCGACGCCCATCAGGATCAGCCCGATCATGCCGATGTCGACACCGCTGACTTCGGTGTTGTTGACCGCGAAGTAGAGGATCGCTCCAACCGCGAGAAGAATTAACCAGCCTGCGTAAGCCATGGCGGAAGCTTGACGGCGCCTGCGGCGGAACGGTTACGCGGCTACTTCTGCTTGCCGCGCCTTAGCCGGGCGAAGATGCCGACGAATGGCAGCAGGATGATCACGCCGATGATCGCGCTGAGCAGGCCGCCTAGATCAAAGACGTTGCTGTCGCCAATGCCAAGTCCGACGGTGAAGATTAGGTAGCCGAGGATTGCCCCGGACAGTCCGAGGCAGAGCGAGAAGAACCATGATTTCGGGCCGCTCAGTTCGCTCCACATGTCGGGAACCAGCAGCCTGCCGACAGTTCCGGCAATCAGGCCCAGCAGAATCGCGCCAATCATTCCGTGCTCTCCGTTCGTCAGGGATCAATAGCGCGGCCGCGTCGGCCGCGAATTCTCACGAAGTATTAGACCGGGCTTCGGTCATCGCCGCGCGTCTCCTGCCACAATGCCCCGCGGAGGGGTGGCAGAGTGGTCGAATGCACCGGTCTTGAAAACCGGAGTCCGGTAACCCTGGACCGCGGGTTCGAATCCCGCCCCCTCCGCTGCCGTGCCTCGGGGCTTCGATTACTCTCTTTCGGTGGCTCGAATCCTAGAATCGCTAGCGCACTTGCCAACCGCAGTGCTTTTCTTGCTGTTTGCCTGCCTGTGGGTGCTGATCGCGTCCGGGTTGCTCTGGGCCTGCGACAGGTTTGTCCCCTATCACGTTCGCAAAGGCAACTTCAACGGCGTCAGAAACATGATGGCCATAGCCGCTTCGTTCTACAGCTTCCTGGTCGGTTTTGTTGTTGTTCAGGAGTGGAACACGGTTGGCACGGTAAAGGGGCAAGTTTCGCAGCAGGCAGCCAATATCGCGACCGCTGAATACGCCGCTGCGACCCTTCCGCCGCCTCACGCGGAGCACATTTTGGACTCCATAGCTGTGTTCACAAAGTCGCAGCTCTGCGACGAAATCCCGGCGCTCAGTGACTCGACTGTTGGGCTCCCGCAGACCAACGTCGCGCTCGGCGAGCTCTATCAAAGTGCGGCAACGGTCCGCCCGGCGTCGGTGAAAGGTCTGCCAGCGTATCCACAGGTCTTCTCCGAGATTGGCGATATCTCCGACCTGCGATTCCAGATAATCAACGGTGCCTCCCAGCGCGTCCCGTTGGTGCTGTTGGTAGCCATCTTTGGAGTTGGTTTGTTCCTAGTCGGCACGGTCACGCTGCAAGACGTTCATCACCGCAGATCGCACGTCGGCACCGTAATCGCAGTGGCTCTATTTGTGGCTGCTGGCAATACGGTCATCGTCAGCCTCAACAGACCATTCGTTGGCGCCGCCACGGTCAGCTCCCAGCCCCTTGTCGGAGTGGCGGCGTATGCTTTCGAGGTGCCAGAATCCGAAGTTTGCCGTCCAACTTCCGGACCGCAGGGATGACCTAGCGCAGCAGTCTCACCGCTGTTGGCGCTGTCTTGCTGGTCGCAGTCGGTCTGCAGGACGTCCGACAAAGTCGAGAGCCCCTAACGGCCGTCATCGCGGTGGCTCTCTTCATCGGGCTTGCGAATCTTGGGGTCGCTAGAGAGGACGCTCGTTAGCTGCGCGCATCTTCTTGGTGTGTCGGGTGTTCGTACTATTAACTCAATGAAAAAGCGGCTCCCACTCACGATTATCTTGCCCTTGCTGGCCGCTGCGGCGACGCCGGCAGCAGCTTCAGCGTCGGTGGCCAGTTCTCGCGCCGGCGATCCGATAATCGCGACTGGCGCGCGGGTTTCAGCGTTGCTGGGCGCCTCGCCGCAGCGAATTGTCGCCTACCGCTACGCGGCCAAGCGTTTGCAGCAGGTTCCTCTCCAAGTAGATGAACGCAAGCTCTTCGATGTCGGCAATGCCTACCAGCCGGCGCTTCCGTCGGGCGAGCAGACGCTCGTGTACGCCGACGCTGCGATGTCGGCCGGTGCCGACAACGATCTGCGGTTCGACAGCAACGACGAGATTGCGTTGCTCGGCTCGTCGGTCGGTGGGAAGGCGCCGAGCAACGTCGCGCTACCGAGCGCGCTGCGCGGGCTCCCACACCAGTGGCTGAAAGTGCGCGACCCGATCAGCGGCCAGAGCGGCTACCTGCTGCTAGGCGTGGCGCGTGCCGGGATCAAGATCGACCAGGCTGCCGGCAGCCATCCGCTGCAGTACAAGTTTGCGCTCGCTTCCGGCCAGCCCTACTCGAGTTACCGACGCGCCCAAGGCCCGAACCCCGAGTCGTCGAGTCTTACAACTCCCTCTTATTCGCTCGGCTTCTCCGATCGCTGGATCAAGGATCGGCTGAAGATCCGCGCCAAGGACTCGACCGGGGTCGACATCCTCGACATGCACAAGTCGATGATCTCGGCGCGCAGCTGCGGCCGCAGCGAGCGGACCTTCTCCGATGGAGAGGGGGCGTTCTTGACCAATCGCGTCGGTCCGGTGCGTGCGATCCGCGATTTCATCGGTGCCAACAGCGGCCCTATGACGGAGCGGCGCGAGCTTATGTACCCGGGCCGTGAGGACGTTGAAACATTCCTCCGCGTTCACTCGATTGGAACCGTCGTTGACTTTCTTGACTACTCTGCTGCCGCCAGCGGGATGACCTACCGCAACAACCTCAACACTGCAGGCGTGAAGGTCGATGGCCGCCCAGACGTGCTCACGTCCGGGCTGCCTAGCTGGT
Organism: Actinomycetota bacterium; assembly: GCA_009699615.1. Taxonomy (GTDB): domain Bacteria; phylum Actinomycetota; class Thermoleophilia; order Solirubrobacterales; family Solirubrobacteraceae; genus F1-60-MAGs163. Next base: position 5,363 of record WLNV01000028.1, on the reverse strand, counting down.
CGCAGGTAAGCGGCGACCAAGGAACACTGACGGTCAGCTACTCACACGCGACCACCATCGTTGGGCTGCCGATGACCGGCTACTACGTCGATTCGACTAAGCCGACCGATCCGCAGTGCACCGGGGATAGCGCGTCATACGCTGCGAGCGGCGCAGCCGTCACTGCGGGGATGACGACAACCGAGCCGCGGCAGGCTGGCTACTCGCACTTCTCAACCTCGTGGAAGCTTTACTTCGGCGGCCGCGGCAGCGGTGGCGCCAAGAACGCTGCTGCATTGGACCGCCGCGCGCGGCAGCCGTTGCAGCCAACCTCGCTGCGCTGAAGCAAGCCTTGCGTAGGTCCACTGCGGCTGAAACAATCCGCCAATGATCAAAGAGTTCAGGGACTTTCTGCTGCGCGGAAATGTTGTTGATTTGGCCGTTGCAGTTGTCATCGGCGCGGCCTTCGCGGCGCTCGTCAATTCGCTCGTCGCCGACGTCCTGACTCCGGTCGTTGGCGCGATCATCGGCAAGCCGGACTTCTCGAACCTCAACTTCACAATCAACGGAAGCCAGTTCAACTACGGCAACTTCCTCAACGCGCTGATCGCCTTCCTTTCGGTTGCAGCGGCCGTCTTCTTCTTCGTCATCAAACCGATGAACACGCTCAACCGGCTCCGCGGAGCCAGCTCAGAAGAGGAAGCAAGCGAGCTCGAGCTGCTGGCAGAGATCCGTGATGAGCTGCGCGCTCAGCGCGGCTCTAACTGAGCGCGAAGCGCAGCTTCTGTCCTGGCCGGAGTTGGCCGCCGGCGTCAAGGTCGGCGCTGGCGACGACGGCGATCACGGGGTAGCCGCCGGTCGTCGGGTGGTCGGCGAGCAGGATGATCGGCTGCCCCGAGGCGGGCACCTGAATTGCGCCGTGTGCCATCCCTTCGGAGAGCAGCTGGTCGTGGCGGAGGCGCGGCAGCTCGGGGCCGAGCAGGCGAACGCCGCTGCGGTTGGAGTCGGACGAGACCTCCCAGCTACTTGCCGCAAGCAGGGCGAGCGCATCGTCAGCGAACCAGTCGGCGCGCGGCCCGGCGACGACGTGCAACAGCGGTACGTCCGCGGGGGGAGCGACCGGGGCGACGCCGATCGCTGGAACCTCTCCGGTCGGCTTTCCGGTCGCGATCGTCTGCCCTGCCTTCAGCGGCGCCGGCCCGAGACCGCTGAGCAGATCGCTCGAGCTGCTTCCCATCATCGGCTCTGCTTCGAGTCCGCCACGGACGGCGATGTAGTTCCGCAGCCCTGTGCTCGTCGTCGCCAGCTCCAGCAAGCCTCCGGCCGGAATGTTGACGGCTGAATTGAGCGCCACCTCTTCGCCGTTGACCCGCGCCGCAACCTCCGCGCCGGTAATAGCGATGACGGCGTCGCCATCAAAGGTCAGGCTTGGGCCGATCAGCGTGCACTCCAGGGCCGCGGCTCCCTCGGCGTTGCCGACCAAACGGTTGGCCAGCTTCAGCGAGCTGCGGTCGGCGGCGCCGGAGCGGGGGATGCCTAGGTGAGCGAACCCGGGCCGTCCGAGATCCTGCACCGTCGTCAGCGCGCCCGGCTTTACGACTTCAACCGCGACGCTCACTTCGCCACCAGTCGCACAACCGTCCCCGCCGTCAGCAGCGCCGGGGGATTCTGTGTGGGATCGAAGATCTGTTCGTCGCAACTGCCGATTAGGTTCCAACCTCCCGGCGAGCTGCGCGGGTAGACGGCCGAGTAGGGGCCGGCGATCGCCAGAGCACCGGCAGGGACACGCGTGCGCGGCTCGGCCAGCCGCGGCGGTTGAAGCGCCGCGTCGCCGCCGAGCAGATAGGCGAAGCCGGGCGAGAAGCCGATAAAGCCGACGCGGTAGCGGCAGGCTAGATGGCGGGCAACGACCTCCTCCGGGCTGAAACCGCAGCTTGCCGCGACCTGCTCCAGATCGGGCCCGTCGTAGCTGACCGTCAGCTCGATCTCGCCGGCCGGCGCAGTCGCCTCGGCGGCGACAGCGGCCGCGGCAACCAGCTCTTCAACCTTGCCGATCGCTGGAGCCGCCGAGGGCCAGACCAGCAGAAGCGTTTCGTGGCCAGGGACAATCTCCTCCAGCTCGCTGCCGCGCCGCGGTTCGAGACCGGCCGCGAGCTGTTGGACGGCGTCGTTGTCCTTCAGTTCAATCAGGACGGCTCGGTCGCCGGCCGGCCGGCATGAGGCATCGGCACTCAAGCGAAGGCCTTCACTTCGACGCCACTCCCGGCCAGAGCTGCCCGCAGGTCGCGCGTCAGCTCAACCGCTCCAGGCGAGTCGCCGTGGACGCAGACCGAATCGGCAGCGATCTCGATCGTGCTTCCGTCGGCGGTCGTCACCGTCCCGTCGATCGCCAGCGACAGCGCCTGCCTGATCGCCTGCTCTGGGCCGAGCAGGCTTCCCGGCAGCTCTCGAGGGACGAGCAGGCCGTCATCGCCGTAAGCGCGGTCGGCGAACCCTTCGGCGGCGGTAGGCAGTTCGAGGCGCCGCGCGGCGCTCAGCAGCTCTGAGTCGGCTGGAGCCAGCAGCGCCAGTGCGGGGTCGACCGAAGCGATCCGCTCGGCGAGCGCTTCCGCCAGCTCGGGGTCGCTCGCTGCCCGGTGGTAGAGCGCGCCGTGCGGCTTGACGTGGGTCACACTGCCACCCTCTTCGGCGGCGATCTGCCGCAGCAGCGCAAGCTGCTCTTCGACCTGCGAGGCGATCTCGCCGACCGGCAGCGCCAGTTCGATTCGCCCGAAGTTTTCGCGGTCGGCGTAGCCGGGGTGTGCCCCGATCCTCACGCCGCGCCCCAAGGCGGCCTCGCAGGCGCGGCGCATCGTCTCCGGATCGCCGGCGTGGCCGCCGCAGGCGATGTTGGCGCTGGTCACAACATCGAGCAGCGCAGCGTCCGCTGCCCAGCCCTCCGGCCCATTCCCCTCCGCCATGTCGGCGTTGAGGTCCATCAGCGGCTTCAGCCTCCCGCTGGCGGCAGCACGGCCGGCGCGCCGCAAGCCACGAGGCACTCGGGGAGAACGACCGAACCGTCGGCCTGCTGCCCGTTCTCGAGCAGCGCGATCATCGTTCGTCCAACTGCGATGGCGGTTCCGTTGAGCGTTGCCAGCAGCTCCGGCTTGCCGCCTTCGCGGCGCATCCGGATTGCCAGCCGGCGGGCCTGGAAGTCGCTCGTGTTCGAAGTTGATGTCAGTTCGCGGTAGCGCTCCTGGCTCGGAAGCCACGCTTCGCAGTCGAACTTCCGCGCTGCCGAGGCGCCGAGATCATCGATCGCGATGTCGACGACGCGGTAGGGGAGCCCGAGCTCGGTCAGAATCTGCTCCTCGATTGCGAGCAATCTCAGATGCTCGTCCTTAGCGGCCTCGGGCGGCACGAAGCTGAACATCTCAACCTTGTCGAACTGATGAACGCGGAAGATGCCGCGCGTGTCGCGGCCTGCCGAACCGGCCTCGCGCCGGAAACAGGGTGAGAAACCGGCGTAGCGCAGCGGCAGCTTCTCAGCATCGAGAATCTCGTCGGCGTGGAGCGATGCGAGTGCCACTTCGCTGGTCCCGACGAGGTAGAGGTCGTCGTCGGCAAGTTTGTAGATCTGCTGTTCGGTATCCGGCAGGAAGCCGGTTCCATGGAGTGCCTCTTCGCGAACCAGCACGGGTGGGATTACAGGCTCGAAGCCATGCTCGCCGAGCAGCTCCAGAGTCCAACGGACCAACGCCAGCTCGAGCATCACAAGCTCGCCGCGCAGGTAGGCGAAGCGAGCGCCGGAAAGCCGAGCGCCACGTTCCATGTCGATCCGCTCGCCGGAAAGATCGAGGTGGTCGCGCGGCTCGAAGTCGAATGTTGGTCGCTCGCCGCACTCGCGCAGCACGGTGTCCTCGGCCGGGGCGTCGTCGTCGGGGAGGTTTGGCAGCAGCGCAAGCGCTTCGTCCAGCTCAGCCTCGGCGCCCTGCAACTCGGCCTCGAGCGTCTTCGCACGCGCCGCGACGTCCTTCATCGCGGCGATCTGTTCGTCGGCCGATTCGCCGCTGGCCTTTGCAGCCGAGATTGCTTCGTTGGCGGCATTCTGCTCAGCGCGCAGCGCCTCAAGTTGAGGCAACAGCGAGCGGCGCTGCTCGTCGAGTTCGATCACACGGTCCAGCCCGTCGGCGCCGCCGCGCCGTTCGAGCGCTGCTCTTACAACATCCGGTTCACTGCGCAGGCGCTTTAGGTCCAGCATCGCGCGCCAGCCCGGCCCCTGCTAGCCGCCGGCGTTCGCCGGGGTTGCTGCGCACTTCGTCGTGCTGCCCATCGCTTCGCTTCCGGCGTACTTGGCGAGGAAGGCGGCGACCTGCTCGCTCTCCTTGCCGACAACAATGTTGGCCGGCATGATCGCGCCGGAGAAGCCGCCGTTGCGCAGCGCGTAGAGGACGTTGTCGTAGCACTCCTTGCGCTTGTCGAAATTCGGCCCGTTTGTCTTCTCCGCGCCCGAGACCTTCGCGGCCGACCCCTCGGCGCCGACAGCGCTGAGTGTGTGACAGCCAGAGCAGCGCGCGGCAAAGAGCTGGCTGCCCGACTCAATCGCAGCGGACTGGCCAGTAACGCTGTTGCCCTGAGAGCCGCAGGCGGCCAGCAGGAGGCCAGCGGTTGCGATCAAGATCAGTGGGAGTGAGCGGCGCAGCAGCATTCGTCTCCGAATAATACGAGAGAGCAGGCCGGACCGGCTGGCCGCCCGCCAAGTTGGCGCGCTGGTCAGGCCGTTGCGATAACGCGCAGCGCAAGAAAGGCGATCACCAGAGAGGCGGTCGCGGCAACCGCCAGCTCACGGTGGGCGATCGTTGAGACGATCATCTGCTGCTCGGCGGCGGGCAGTTCACCGACAGCCTGGGCATCGTCAAGTCCGCGTGAGCTGAGCACCGAGTCGGCCGATGCGACACGCAGCTGCTCGGCGATGATCGAGACTGCTATCGGCAGCAGCATGTAGAGCCAGAAGAGCCCACTCGCGGGCTTGTAGCCGGCGACGAATACGACCAGCGCTGCGGCCGCGAGAGTCGTCGTCGCGAGCTGCGTTGTGCGCCAAGCAATCCAAAAAACGCGCTCGATCGATCCACGCCACCACGCCCAAGCCCCAGCCAGCGCCGTCAGCGCAGCGAGAGTGGCGACGAGTCCCGCCGCAATATCCGCCAGTTGTCTCAATTTGAGCTCTTTGTCACGATCTCTGATCGGTCGTCTTCACGCCGCTCTTAGGTGATACAACAACAGACCGTGTTGGCTACTTACGCCCCTGCCCTGATCTTCATCGCCGTCGGTGTCACTATCGGCATCGTTTTTGGAATCCTCAACAAGTTCCTCGGGCCGCCTCCACGCGCCAACAATCACAAGTC
>WLNV01000027.1 GCA_009699615.1 Actinomycetota bacterium | reverse complement strand
TCGGCGACGCCCGAGCGCACCAGCAGGAGTCCGGCGAGGACTGCGAGTGTGCCGGCGAAGTCGGAAGCGAAGTGGAGTGCGTTGGCTCCCAGCGCCGCGCTTGAGTAGGCCCGCGCTGCCCGCCACGAGATTGCCGTCCGCGTTACGTCGACGACGAGCACCACTGCGATTACCGCGAAGACCCACCAGTTGGTTTCGACCTGGTGCGGCGAGGAGCTGGTGATCCGACTGACCGACTCGAAGATGATCACGCCGCTCATCACGATCAGGAAGCTTCCTTCTCCCAGTGCGGCGAGGTGTTCGGCCTTGCGATGGCCGTAGGGGTGACTGCTGTCGGCTGGTCGGTCGGCGACGCGAATCGCAAAGAAGGTCAGCACTGCAGATCCAAAGTCGGTCGCCGAGTGTGCAGCCTCAGCGATCAAGCCAAGGGAGCCGCTGGCTAGACCAGCGACCAGTTTGATTACGACGAGAAAGGCCGCGGCCCCAACCGAAGCCAGCGCAGTCCGCTGCTGCGGTGTCGTCGTGACCTTGGACGAAGCGTTCATTGGTTCGACAGCCAAGCGGTCAGGCTACGAACCGCGCTGCCGCGGTGACTGATCAGATCCTTCTCATCGCCGCTGAGCTCTGCCATTGTCCGGCCGGGTGCCTCAAGCGGCTCGAAGGCCGGGTCGTAACCGAAGCCTCCGCTGCCGCGCGGATCGGCCGCGCGGACGCCGACGCAACGCCCTTCGATCGTGTGTTCGGTCCCGCTCTGCGGGTCGCAGTAGGCGATCGCGCAGACGTATTCGAGCCGGTCGCCCGGCTCCGTCTTGGCGATCAGCATCTGGAGGTTTGCAGCGTCGTCGCCGTCCTCGCCAGCCCACCGGGCCGAGCGGATCCCGGGTTCGCCTCCCAGCGACTCGACGCAGATTCCTGAATCGTCGGCGATCGTCACAGCGCCGCTCAGAAGCGCGCCGGCGCGAGCTTTGATCAAGGCGTTGGCAGCGAAGCTGTCCCCGTCTTCCACCGGCGCCTCTATCCCCTGCGGCAAGAGATCAAGCTCGTAGCCCGGCATCAGGCGAGCGAACTCGGTCAGCTTGTGCTCGTTGTGGGTGGCGACTGTCAGTCGCATCGGCGTCAGTGGCTGCCGGCCGTGATAGCCAGATCCTGCGCCGCGCGCAACTGCTCGATGCCCGCCGCCGCCAGGACCAGCAGTTCGTCAAGGTGCGTCCGCTGCAGTGCCGTCTTCTCGGCCGTCGCTTGTACCTCGATCAGTCCACCATCTCCAGTCATCACGACGTTGGCGTCAACTTCAGCGCCGGAGTCTTCGACGTAGTTGAGATCGAGCAGTGGCGTCTCACCGACGATTCCGCAGGAGACCGCTGCAACTTCGCCGTTCAACGGGATACTCGCAAGTCTGCCCTCGGCAACAAGCCGCTGGACGCCAAGCGCGAGGGCCACGTAGGCACCGGTGATCGAAGCGCAGCGCGTGCCGCCATCGGCTTCGAGCACATCGCAGTCAAGGTGGATCGTCATCTCGCCGAGTGCTTCGTAATTGATCACGCCGCGCACGGAACGCCCGATCAGGCGCTGAATCTCGACCGTGCGGCCATCGAGCCTGCCCTTGTTGATGTCGCGTGGTTTGCGCTCGCCGGTCGAGGCGGGAAGCATCCCGTACTCGGCCGTCAGCCAGCCAAGCCCCTTACCGGCACGCCAGCGTGGCACGCCTTCCTCTATCGAAGCTGTGCAGATGACGCGTGTGCCACCACAGCTGATCAGCGCCGAGCCGGTCGCGGTGCTCACGAAGCCGGGCTCAATCAGCACAGGTCGGAGTTCGTCGGGACGGCGGCCATCAGGACGCTGATAGGTGCTCATGCGATTACCCCTTCGTGGAGTGTTACCTGCTCAACAGGACCAAGTGGAAGCTGGAGGAAGCGTGTACCGATTGCTGCGAATGCCTCTGGGTCGCCGGTCGAGAGGAAGCGGTAGCTGCCTTCGCTCCGATCAGGGTTGGCGAGGTCACGCGCGCCGAGGACGTGCTCGACCTGACGAGCCAAGGCCACACCCGAGGTGACGATTCGGACGTCGCGCCCGAGCATCCGCTGGAGGATTGGACTGAGCAGCGGGTAGTGGGTGCAGCCGAGAATGACGGTGTCGACGCGAGCTTCGCGCAGAGGCTCGATGTAGCCGCGGACGAGCTCGACGACGCTGTCGTCAAAGGTTGAGCCGGATTGAATCAACGGGGCCAGCTCCTGAGCCGCAACCGAGGTCAGCGTTACGTGCGGGTCGGCTGCATGGATTGCCTGCTCGTAAGCACCACTCGCCACGGTCGCGTTCGTCGCCAGCAAACCGATCCTGCCGTTGTTGGTTGTCGCTACTGCCTGGATCGCCTCCGGGCGCACGACTCCGAGAACTTCGACGCCAAGGGTTGTCTGACGCATCCTCTGCTGCAGTGCTGGCAGCGCAGCCGAGGTCGCCGAGTTGCAGGCAACGACGAGCAGCTTTGCGTTCCGTGCGAGCAGCTCCTCCGCGATCTCGAGGCTGAAGCCGGCGAGCTCCTCGGGCGTGCGCTCTCCGTAGGGAAAGCGAGCAGTATCGCCTAGGTAGATGTAGTCCTCGGCCGGCAGGTGCACGAGCAGCTCGTGCAGCACCGTTAGACCACCCACGCCGGAGTCGAAGACGGCAATTGGCCGCTCCCGCGGGTCGCTTATCATGGCCACTTGGTCAGGATAGAGCCGCGCGCGACCGGACTACGGCTTCGCGCTGCCGACGCTGTCGATCGATTCCTTCAGCTTCGCCACGACGGTCTGTGCGATGCCTCCGCCCTTGAGCGACTTGCCGGCGACGATTACGCCGGCAAGGACTCCTGCGACGAGCAGGATCAGTGCAACGTACTCGACCGTTCCTTGGCCTGAAGAGCCGTTGAGGCGAAGAATCGCTTGGTGCAGACTGGCATGGATACGACCCTGCAGGCGGTAAGTCATGAGGCTCCTAGCGGTTGACGGACGGGGACTGCTGGCAGCCTGGACAGCTTCGTTGCGCTAGTCCACCGGCATTAGGTGGACAATCAGCAACGGATGCGTGTTCTAATCGTCACCAACATGTGGCCCTCGCCCGAGCGACCTGAGCTCGGCAGCTTCGTACGGGACCAAGTAGAGGCGCTTCGGTCGCTAGAAGACCCCGAGCTCGAACTCGAATGCTTCGCCTTCGCCCCTGGCGCCTATGCTGCCGCGGCGCGCGAGCTTCGCGGCAGCTATTCCGGCCAGCGCTTTGACGTTGTTCACGCGCATTTCGGACTGACCGCGTGGCCCTCGCTGGTTGTCCGTGCACAGATCCACGGGCTGACTCTGCACGGAACAGACCTGCGCCATCGGCGCTCGCGCACGATCACCCGCGCGGCGCTTCCATTCATCGATTTGATTGGCGCCGCGAGTCCCGAGCTAGCCCGCGATGTTCCCGGCTATCCAAAACGCGCGGTTGAGATCCTGCCGTGCGGCGTCGCCACCGACCGCTTTCGCCCCCTCGACCGCAGAGCGGCGCGAGAGAGCCTGGCGCTTGAGCGGGATGGTCGCTACCTGCTGTTCCCGGCCGACCCCGCTCGACTCGGTAAGCGGTACGACCGCGCGCAGGCGGTAGCCGCCCGCTGCAACGCCCAGCTACTGACGCTGGGAGCTATCGACCCTCAGCAGGTTCCGCTCTGGATCAACGCCGCGAACGCCGTGATCGCACCCTCCGACCACGAGGGGTTCGGCCTCGCGGTGCTCGAAGCGATGGCCTGCAACGTGCCGGTCTGCGCGACGCCGACCGGGGTCCACGAAGCGGCGATGCGCGGGATCGATGCAGCTTCCTGCCTGCCGTTCGACGAATCGGCTTGGAGCGAGGTTCTTGGCGCAAGCCTCGACCAGCCCGATCCGAGGATCGAGTCGCGGCCGCGGGCCGAGGAGTTCAGTGCCGTACGGATGGCGGAGCGACTGCTCGCCACGTGGCGATCGCGGCTCGACAGCCCGCTAGACTCGGCCGCTGCGCGCAACGACGGGAAGCATATGAGCACACCATGGGACTGAGCGACCGAATCTTCCGCCGCAAGACGGACCAAACCGACTCCCTACCCCTCCCCGAGGCCGCCGTCCTCGAGCCGGCCGCCCCCGCCGCGATTCCCGACGCGACCGTCATCTTGCCTCCACCTGCTGCACAGGGCGAGCCGCAGACGATGATCATCGCGGCCGAGCACGGCAGCGACGGAGAGGGTTTCCCTACACCGCCGCCGACGATTGAGCCACAGCACGCTGCTCCGTTCGATTCGGCGCCGGTCGTCACCGCTTCGGAGCCAGCCGCCGCTGATCCGCAGCAGCCCGGTGGCGCCGTACTGCCGCCCGAACCGAAGCACCCCGGCTTCCGCGAGAGGGGCCGATTGCGCCGTCGGCTTCGCTACCTGCGCCAGATCCGTGAGCTTGGCTACCGCGACCTCGGTGGGCTGGTCTTCGACCAGCATCGCTTCGAACGCGGTGACGAAGCTTTGGTAGAAGGGAAGGTTCTGGCGATCGAGACGCTGGACCGCGAGATTCGGGCACTCGAAGAGGTGCTGCAGCTGCAGACCCCGTACGCCGAGCTGTTCATCCCCGGTGTAAGTGCCTGCGCCCGTTGCGGGACCCTTCACGGCAGCGACGCGCACTTCTGCCCCCACTGTGGTCTCGCCTTCGGTGGCCCAAGCTCGGTTGCCGGGCTCGGATCGGTCGGCGCCAACAGCGTCTACGACGTCGGGCAGCAGCAGCCTGCGGCGCCACCGACCGATCCATTCAACGCACAGCCGGGCAGCGGCCCTCCGGCCTGATCGAGCGTGGCGTCGATTGCCAATCCGCAGTGGGCCTACGGCTCTCTGCCCTGCCCGCACTGCGGCGAGTGGTTGCACGCCCAGCAGGATTGGTGCCTCAACTGCGGTGACCCCGCGCGCACCGTCATTGCCCCGGCGCCGCGCTGGCGTCGCCCGATCTACGCGCTAATCGCGATCCTTGCCGTAACTATTGGCGTGCTGGTCGGCGCCTTTGTCGCAGTGACAGATGACGACCCGCTTCGCGCACGCACGACGACCCAAACGATCACGGTTCAACCAGGGGAAGCACTCGCGCCAGGAGTTACTCCCGCGCCGACTACCCCCGAACCGACTACCCCCGAACCGACTACTCCGGCGCCACCAACGGTCGTGCCAACTCCGACGACGCCGCCAGCTACGACGCCGCCCGCCACGACTCCCTAGCTGTTCGCTGCGAAGGCAGGGCGCGCGAGAACACCGGCGGCGATGTCACCAGCCAACGATGCGCTCGGCTCTCCCTGCTCCAGGCCGGTAGGTCGCCCAATAAGTTCGCTTAGCGAAGCGGCAAGAGAACGCGCCAGCGCATCGACGTTGTAGCCGCCTTCGAGCACAAGGCCGACCGGAGTCTGGAATCGGTCGGCTGCCTGACGCACCGCTCGCGCCATCGCTGCAAAGCCGCCGTCGGTTACTAGGCAGTTAGCGAGTGGGTCATCGCGGTGGGCGTCAAATCCGGCAGAGATCAAGAGCAGCTGAGGCTCGTAAACCTCCAGCAAGGGTGCCACCAGCTGCTCGACTAGACCGACGAAGAGGCCATCTCCCGAGCCTGCAGGAATCGGGCAGTTGACGGTGTAGCCGATCCCTGCACCCGTGCCCTGATCGGTTGCCGCGCCGGTCCCCGGGTAACACGGAGACTGATGCAGCGATACGAAGCAGACGCGGTCGTCGCCGGCGAAGATCTGCTCTGTCCCATTCCCGTGATGAACGTCCCAGTCGAGAATTAGAACGCGGCTAAGGCCACAGCTCTCGATCGCGTGCAACGCAGCCACGGCGACGTTGTTGAAGAGACAGAAGCCCATCGCCCTATCGCTTTCAGCGTGGTGTCCGGGCGGACGGTGTAGCGATGCGGCTGAGCCGACGCTACCGCCGCAAAGAGCCTCGACAACACCGACTGCGCCGCCGGCAGCGTGCAACGCAGCGTCGAACGAAGCGGGAACGACGACGGTATCGGCGTCGAGTGAATCCGAGCTGGCGCAGGCCTGGCGAACGCGCTCAAGGTGCTTTGCGGTGTGTGCGCGCAGCAGCATCTGCTCGCTCGCTGCGGTCGACTCCGCGCGGCCGTATCCAAGCCAGTCGAGGCGCTCCAACTCCGATTCGATCGCAATCATTCTCAGCGCCGATTCCGGGTGACCTCCGGTGTCATGCTCAAGCGAGGTAGCGCTGCTGAAGATCAATCCCTTCACCTGTCGGTACGGTACCCGGAAGATGCCGATGCCCCAGCGGATCGATGCAGAACTGGTCGTCGTCGGCGCTGGCGCCGCGGGACTCTACGCAGCGTTGACCGCTGCCAGCCTCGGCGCGGACGTAGCAGTGATCAGCGCGACGCCGTTGGCACAGACGGCCAGCTATTGGGCCCAAGGCGGGTTGGCCGCGGCGCTTGGCGCGGACGACTCGCCCGCGCTACACCTCGCCGACACCGAGCGGGCCGGCCGCGGGCTGGTGCGCCGCTCGGCGGCCGAGGTACTCGTAAACGAGGCCCCGAACGCGATCGGCGACCTGCAGAAGATGCGCATGCGCTTCGACGCAGATCAGGACGGCAACCTCTCACTCGGCCTTGAAGGCGGCCATTCGCGCCGACGAATCGTTCACGCCGGCGGCAGCTCGACGGGCCGGCGACTGGCTCGTCAGCTCTCGGCAGCGCTGGTGCGCGAACCACGCGTGACGATCCTCGAAGGCGCTCGTGCCAGCAACCTCTGGACCGAAGATGGCCGCGTCGTTGGAGTCGTATGCGAAGACGGTCGAGCGGTCAGGGCACGCGGAACGGTGATCGCAACCGGCGGCGCAGCAGCATTATGGAAGCGCACGACAAACCCACCCGGGTCGATCGGCATTGGCATCATGCTGGCCCGCGACGCGGGCGCAGCGGTCGCCGATCTGGAATTCATCCAGTTCCATCCGACGGCGGTTGTTGGAGTCCCAGGCCGCGAGGGTTTCCTGATCAGCGAGGCGATCCGTGGCGAAGGGGCAACGTTGGTTGGTCCCGACGGCGAACGCTTCGTTGACGAGCTGGCCCCTCGGGATGAGGTCGCTCGCGCAATCTGGACGCAGCTTAAGGAACATTCAGTCGACTCCGTCGGTCTCGACATGCGCTCGGTCGATAGCGGGCGCTTTCCCAACATCGCCGAGGCGCTGCGGCAATCGGGCCTCAATCCGCGCGAGGAGCTGATTCCCGTCGCGCCCGCGGCCCACTACCTGATGGGCGGGGTCGTGAGCGACCTCAACGGCGCGACCGACGTCGCTGGCCTCTACGTGATCGGCGAGAGCGCGTGCAGCGGGCTTCACGGCGCGAATCGACTGGCTTCAAACTCGCTCTCCGAATGCATCGTCTTTGGCGCCCGGGCCGCGCGGGCTGCGCTCGACGAGCCGGTAACTCTGAGCGGCGATCCCCCTGCTGGCACGCCACTGGTCCTGCCGTCCCCTGAGACGCGGGCTGCGATGTGGAGCGACGCCGGCCTCGTGCGCAACCGTGAAGGTCTCGAACGGCTGCTCGACGACCCTTACCCACTCGCCGCGCTCGTAGCGCGCTGCGCGCTGGCCCGCGAGGAAAGCCGCGGCTCTCACTGGCGCACCGATTTCCCAGCTCTCAACAGCGATCTAGACGGAATTCACGCTGTCATTCGTGGCGAATCGGCCGCGTTCGAACGCTGGCAGTAGCGCACTCCAGTTCGTCGTCTTAACACGAACTACATAGAGCGGGTGTTTCAACCTTCACATGGAGGTCGAATACTCGTCTCGAGCGTTTCCCAAGAACGCTGAGGCGGGGGTTAATGCGAAGGATCGCGCCCCCAACCAAATCAGGAGCTGGCCAGAGATATGTACCAAGTAAGCCGAGGTATTTACCGCGAACTGTCACCAGAGATCGTCACCGGACGTGAGGGTCACGAGGCCGTCTTGAAGGCGAGCGAGCAGGCCATCGAACGGCTCGCCACCGACCGTCACTACTTCGCCACGCCGGCTCGCAGCCTGTTTCGCGAGATCCGCGTGCACTTCCCAATCCAGACCCAAGCCCGTGTTTGGGCTGTCGTTCGCGATTATGTCGCAGCCGCAGACGGCGCGATCGCGCAGCTCACCACGAGTGGGCGAGACGTCTTCGGCAACCGCCTTCAGTGCCGTGCAACCACCCGCCGCGGTAGCTCTTGCCGGCGGCTGCCAAGCAACGCGAACGGCTACTGCCCGTCACATCAGCACCTCGCCGCCACTGAAGACATCGAGCTCGCGTCGGCCGCTTAGGCCACGCGACATCGCCTGACCGAGTCGCTCGGTCCACTTCATATCTCTCTCCGCTCGGCGTCGCCGGAACAGCGACCGCTGTGTGTGATCGCTCACACAACAGCTATGTGCGCTGACGCAGTCCCCGGGTCCTCGCTCGGAAATCCCCGTTAACACTGGCTTTTAGCTTGGTCGTGTTTTCCGCCCCCAGGCCAAAACCCGCTGATTAGCAGGGAAATTTGCGATTTCGGTCTGAATTTGCGACACTTCCGTTAGCAAATTCCACTGTTTTCAGGCAATTAGGCCCGAAACATTGAGGTTTTTGCTCGATTCCTAAGATGCCAATCGCAATCAAAGAGTGGGCTGTCACAGTTCGCGCGCTGTCGGAAGGCGAGCAGCTGCTGATTTTCCGCACCGACGCGGAGAACGAAGAGTCCTCGCTTGAGCACGACCGCTTCTTCCTCTTCCCCACCTTCGAGCACGCCCACAACGACGTTGTTCGCGGCGCCCACGTGCCAGAGCTGCGGCGCGCCCTCGAGGAAGGCGTCTGGCCCGACGGAGATCCGGCGATCAGCGCTCTGACGCAACCGGGCGGGATTGAACAGCCTGACCGCGTTCGCGTTCGGGCATGGGCCGAGGTTGCAGGCGAGTACACAATCACCAACCAGCGCGCGATCAGCGAGCTCTCACCTTTCTACATCTGGACCACCGACTACGCACAGAAGCGCCTCGGCTGGCGCCGTGGCACGTCGCTTCGCGTTACGTTGCTGCGCACGCACAGGATCCCCCGCCCGGTAACGATCCGCGTCCGTCCAGAGCATGACTTCGGCCCCGACTGGCTTGAAATCACCCGCGATCTCCCGTTTGAAGGAACTCCGGTTCTCTCGGACATCGAGTTCGGTCGCGTGCAGGACGAGATCGAGTCGATCGTCTCAGGCCGCCGCATCGCTTCACTGGCGTAGACCGGCGTAGGCCATAGAGTCGCGAGCCGAAGCGCCGCCCGGCGGCGCGCCTCGTGATCATGGCCTGGATCGAAACCCAATCCCCCCACTTCGTTGCGCGCCACGCCGAAGCGGATGGCGAAGACGCCGACGGGGTGCTTGAACTGCTCGAAGGCACCCGCGAGCAGCTGGGCGAAGTATTCGCGGTCATGCCAACCGCAGTCACGGCCGTGATTCATTCCAATACCGCTCAGCTCTCGATGGCTCAGCCGGTCAGCGCAATCCTGCGCGCGCTGACCGCTCCTGCCAGCCGCCGTTACGTAACCGGCTGGTACACGAGAGATGAGATCCACGTGCTCGCTCCCCGATTGCTGAGCGCCCGCGCCTCAAGCGTCCCTGGCTCACTCGAGATGCTGATGCTCGCCCCTGCCGCGCTCTACGGCCAGCTCGTCGCGGGGCTCGGCAACCCGGGCCTGCCTCCCCCGTTCACTCTCCGCTCGTGGCTTCATGCCCCCAGTTGGGCTTGGCTTGCGGCTGGCGCCGGTCAGTGGTTTTCGGGCCAGACCGCCCACGCGCGCCCGGCGATCGCAAACCGCCTGCGCGAATCTGACCAGCCAAGTTTTCCGCCGAAGCTTCGCGACGCGCAGCTTCTCGGCGGCACGGTCTTCGATCTGCTTGCGAGTGAATCGGGTGAGCAGGCCGCGATCCGGCTCGCGACCGAAGCACCGTCGGAGCCGCGTGAGTTGATCACGCGCAACTTCCCGGGCCGCTCGTTTGGCGACACCGAAGGCGTCTGGCGCGCGCACTTAGCCCGCTTGGGCGGCTTGTAGTCGCCTCCTAGCGGCCGACGAGCGCCACGAGTACGAGAACCGCACCGACGGCGACAACGCCCGCCAGAAGGCCGCCAAGCAGCTTCAGCGGCGACGGGCGGTACGGCTCGCTCTCGTCGACGATCTCCGATTGAAGAAGAACCTCACGCGCGGCCGGCAGCGCCGATGCGGCGACCAGCAGATCGCGTCTCCCGGCCGCCAGCATGTCGGGAACGTCAAAGCCCCGTGAGCGCCGCGTAACGCTGGGGATCCCCTCCTCCAGCAGCAGGTTGGCGATCAACTCCGCCTCGCTCTGGTTGCGCCCGCTGGCAACGACCAGCAGCTCGCCCTCTGTGTAGCGCGGATCGACCTTCTGCGCCCGCTCGCGCAGTTCGTCACGGGCCGATCCAGTTCGTTCAGCCATCGATCTCGACGACCAGCTCTTCGATAACTCCGCCCTCTCCGATCATGAACGAGCGTGCGATCGGCTCGCCGTCGTTCTCGAGGCCGATGATCAGCCACTCACAGCCCGGCCACCAGCGCGCGAAGTTGACGTCGGTCTGCGACGGATACGGCTCGGAGCGTGTGTGCGAATGATAGATCGCAGCTTCGCGGCCGGCCTCTTCGATCTCGAACAACAGTGGTGCCAGTTTCGCACCGTCAACCTCGAAGCGAAGCGGGCTGGCGGCGAGATTCTCGAGCTCGTAGACGGCCGCAGCGCGCCCTTCGTCGAGCGCCAACAGTCCGCAGCACTCATTCGGCGCCTCGAGACGGGCATGTGCGACAACCTGCTCAAGCAGCGCGGCGGCGATGATCATCGTCGCGCGAGAGTAGCGGGCGGTAAGCGGAGAATCCTGATCAGTCGGTCTTGATGACCGGCTTCTCGTCGATCTCGACGGCAGCAACATCCGGCTTGCTCTCGCCTGAGATCGAGTCCTTGAATTCGCGCATCCCCTTACCGACTGAGCGGCCAACCTCTGGCAGTTTCTTCGGTCCGAGAACAACGAGCGCGATCACCAGGACGATGATCAGTTCCATAGGTCCAATGCTTGGCATCGTTTAAGTCTACGGGGTCGCCGAACGAAAAGTGAAGCTTGTTACCACCAGACGGTCGACTCGAGGTTTTCGACCTCGTCGACCGGCAGCGTGTAGAGCCCACTCGACAGATATTTCCAGCCGTCGTCACAGACGATGAAGACAACGTTGCCCTCGTCCATCTCGCTCGCAATCCGAACAGCGACGCGAGCGATCGCGCCCGATGAAACCCCAGCGAAGAGTCCCTCCTCGTCGAGCAGCCGGCGCGTCCAGACGATCGCGTCGCGGTTGGTCACGAAGATCTTGCGGTCCAGCAGCGAGATATCGATGATCGGCGGGATGAAGCCGTCGTCAAGTGATCGAAGACCCTGGACCGGCTCACCCTGCATCGGTTCGGCGGCGACGATCGTGACGCGGTCGCCAAGCTCCTCCTTGAAGCGGCGCGCAACGCCCATCAGCGTGCCGCCGGTGCCGAGCCCTGCGACGAAGGCATCAACGTTGCCGTCTAGCTCTTCGAGAATCTCAACTGCGGTGCCTTCGTAATGGGCGCGAGGGTTGGCCTCGTTGCCGTACTGGTACGGCATGTAATACGAAGCGTCGTTGGCTGCCATGTCTAGAGCCATCGCGACGGCTCCGTTCGAACCCTGGTCGCCCGGCGAGTAGACGATCTCAGCGCCGTACATCTTCAAGAGCTGCGTACGCTCGGGCGTCACGTTGTCGGGCATCACGACCTTCAGCGGATAACCCTTGCGGGCGCAGATCATCGCCAGCGAGATTCCGGTGTTGCCTGATGTCGGTTCGAGGATCGTCTGCCCGGGAGAGATCAGCCCCTTCTCCTCGGCGTTCTCGATCAGCGACTTGGCGACGCGATCCTTGATCGAGCCGGTCGGATTCATCGATTCCAACTTGGCCCAGATCCGTACACCGGGCTTTGGCGAAAGCCGTTTGAGCTCAATCAGCGGCGTATTGCCGATCGAGTCGACCAGATCGGTGTAGCGGCCGGCGCAAGGCCGACGTTCAATCGGGGGAACGGCCATACTTCACAAAGGATAGCGGGTGTTCAGCTACGGCGCGATGACTGGGCGCCGCCTGCCATCGCAGGCAGGATCACAAGCGAATC
>WLNV01000026.1 GCA_009699615.1 Actinomycetota bacterium | reverse complement strand
TACAAGGCGATCTTCGCCGTTGGTTTTGCGCTCTTCGTGATGACACTGATCCTCAACACGATCTCGATTCGCTTCGTCCGCCGCTATCGGCAGGTCTACGAATGACGACCGCCACAAGCCGTCCCGTCAACGAAGTACTCGGTGTCCCGCCGGCGGCGCACAGGCTGCGCGACACCTCCTTCGTGCTGCTGCTGGCCACACTGACAAGCGTCGCTCTGATCGTGCTCGCGGTTCTGCTGATTGACACGGCGATCGATGGTGTCCCGCAGCTGAGCCTCTCGTTCTTGACCAGTTTCCCGTCGGCGTTTCCTGCGAAGGCGGGGATCGAGTCGGCAATCACGGGAACGCTCTGGCTGATGGGCGTCGTGACCTTCGTGATCGTGCCGCTCGGCGTGGCCAGTGCGCTCTATCTCGAAGAGTTCGCCGACGGCACGCGTTGGTGGAATCGCATGATCGAGGTCAACATCCAGAACCTCGCCGCCGTCCCTTCGATTGTCTACGGCATCCTCGGCCTCGCCTACATCGTCCGCGGCCCGCTCTCGCTCGGGCGCACAGTGCTGGCTGGTGGCCTGACGCTGGCGCTTGTTGTGCTGCCGGTCGTCATCATCACCGGCCGTGAAGCGCTGCGCGCCGTGCCGCCTTCGATCAAGGAGGGCGCTCTGGCGCTCGGAGCGACGCGCTGGCAGGCAATCTGGCGGCAGATTCTGCCCGCCTCAATTCCCGGCATCGCGACTGGAGTGATTCTTTCGATCTCACGTGCGATTGGTGAGACGGCGCCGCTAATCCTCGTCGGTGCCGCGACCTTCGTCGCCTTCAATCCGACCGGGCTCGATTCGCCGTTCACCGCGCTGCCGTTGCAGATCTTCTCCTGGATCTCGCAGCCGAACGACGAGTTCCGCATGCTCGCAGCCGCGGCGATCATCGTCTTGCTCGTGATTCTCGTGATCCTCAACGCCGTGGCAATCAGGCTGCGTAACCGATACCAGCAGAGGTGGTAGCCGTGTCACACGATGATCCACTGTCGGCGAGTACTCTTCGCGATGTGAGCGACGTAGATCCTGCCTCCGATCCGCGCGACGAGCCGGCGGCACCGGCTGTCCCGGGCCAGGTTCCGGCTGTGCCGGCCGGTCAGCCGCACGCGCCTGTTCCGAGCGTCGGCCACCGCGACGTGATCGACGACGCGATTGAAAACCCGGTCTTCGTGACAGAGAAGCTCTGCGTCAGCTACGGCTCGTCGCCGGCCGTGCTCGATGTTTCGCTGAGTGTTCCCGAGAAGCAGATCACGGCCTTCATCGGGCCGTCTGGCTGCGGAAAGTCAACGATCATCCGCTGCTTCAACCGGATGAACGACCTGATCCCCGCCGCCCGCGTCGAAGGAACCGTCCGCTACCACGGCGTTGACCTCTACGGCGGAGACATCGATTCGGTCCAGGTTCGCAAGCGGATCGGGATGGTCTTCCAGAAGCCAAACCCATTCCCGAAGTCGATCTACGACAACATCGCTTTCGGCCCGAAGGTGTTGGGGATGAAGGGTTCGATGGATCAGATCGTCGAACAGGCGCTCCGCCGTGCCTCGCTTTGGGACGACGTCAAGGACCGCCTCAAGGACAACGCTTTTGGGATGTCCGGCGGTCAGCAGCAGCGACTCTGCATCGCTCGCGCGCTCGCGACGAACCCGGATGTCCTGCTGATGGATGAGCCCTGCTCGGCGCTTGACCCGATCTCGACCGGCCGAATTGAAGATCTGATGCATGAACTCAAAGAGACTGTTTCGATCGTGATTGTCACGCACAACATGCAACAGGCGGCGCGCGTCTCCGACCGCACGGCCTTCTTCATCGTTGACATGGGCTCGTCGGAGGAGGCGCGAATCGGCCGCCTCGTCGAGTACGGCCCAACCGACCGAATCTTCACCAACCCGCACGACATTCGCACCGAGGAGTACGTCTCCGGGAAGTTCGGCTGAGCTCGTGGAGCGCGTAACCGCGAGGCCGCAGTTCCACGATCAGTTGGCGCTGCTCGAAGAGCAGGCGCTTGGCGCGCTCGACATTGTTCTCGAGCAGATCGACCGCGTGATGGAAGCGCTCGAAAACCAGGACGTTGAGCTGGCGACCTTCGTGATCGCCGACGACGATCGGATCGACGGGCGCTACCTCGAGGTTCATCAGGGAATCCTTTCGCTGCTGGCACTGCAGGCACCGGTCGCCAGCGATCTGCGCCTCGTCGCCGCGCTGCTGCACCTGATCAAGCATGCCGAGCGGATGGGCGACCAGTGCGTCAACATCGCCAAGCTGATCCCGATCGTCGGCAGCGAGCCGCCGATCGTCCCCGAGCTGCTCGACCGTGTGCTGCGGATGGGAACGGCGGCGCGGGCTGAAGTTCAGGAGGCGCGGCTCGCCTTCCGTGGCCGCGACGTGGAACTGGCGAACGATCTCTTCCGCCAGGATCGCGAGGTCAACCGGCTCAACAAAGAGGTCTTCCAGCTCGCCGTTGCCGTTGGTGATGAGGTTGATCGCCGTGAATGGGCGATGACTTTGACGCTGATGGCACGTGCAATCGAGCGAATCGGCGATAACGCGGTGGGTATAGGCGAACAGGTTGTTTTCGTTGAAACCGGGCTTTTCAAGGAATTTCCCGCCGAATAGCTGTGAACATTCAGTGATCAAGGGTCGAATACGCTCGCTTCCGCCCCAACGAGTCCCTAACCTTTGCGCTACATGAACGAGCTTCCGACCGCCCGTCCCGACACCGATACGCAGGGGGCCGCTTCACTGGCTCTGCGGATCGCAGTTATCGACAACGACTCCGGTTTCCTTCAGGTGCTCGACAAGCGCCTCGATCGGCTCGGCTGGGAGCACCGCACGCTTGCCGGTCCGGCGCCGGTTGACGAAGTCGTTGCGATGCGCCTTAGCGCGATTGTCATCGACCTCGCGATCCTTGGGCCGCAGGCTTGGGAGTATCTCGAGCGCCTCTGCGAAGCGATGCCGGGCCTCGGCGTCGTCGTCTGCACCGGCCGCTCAAGCGTGGCTCAGCGTGTTCGCGGCCTCCGCATGGGCGCCGATGACTGGCTCACGAAGCCTTGCCACCCGGAAGAGTTGATTGCGCGCATCGAAGCGGTGATTCGCCGTCGCCGCGAGATCGATGAGCGTCGCAGCGCAGGCCCACTTGAGGTCGGCGAACTGGTGATCCGCGGCGATCATTTCCAGGCCTTCGTCGATGGCCGCTCGGTCGCGTTGACACGGCGCGAGTTTGAGCTGATTGAGCTGTTGGCCAACGCTGACGGCCGCGTGCTTGAGCGCGAAGACATCTACCAGCGGGTCTGGGGCTACGCGATGGTCCGCGGCGATCGTTCCGTTGACGTCTTCGTACGCAAGCTGCGCCACAAGCTGGAAGCAGCTTCGCCGAACTGGAGCTACATCCACACGCACTTCGGGGTTGGGTATCGCTTCGCCGCTGAGCTGCGCGAGGGTACCGACATCGTGCCGGACGCTCTGCCCGCCGACTTCGTGCCTGAGACGGCCAACGAAGCGGCTCCGCTCGAAGCCTGATCCGCCTGTTTGATTGGCTTGGTCGCGTTTGCCGCTCGGCGCCGCGTAGGATTGATTGATGCGCAATGCCGTCAACGTCGGGATCGTCCTTCTCGCCGCAGCAGCGCTGGCCTTTCTTCCTGCCGGTAGCGAAGTTGGAGCTGTTGCTGGCCGGGCTCTGTCGCTGGCTTTCATTCTCGTCTTCGCCCTCGGTCTTTCGTTCGCGTACCGCCGCTTCGGCTCAGACTTCCAGCGCCTGCCCGGTGGCTTCCGGGCGCTCGGACTTGGCGCCGTTGGCGTGCTCGTACTGACGTTCGCTGGCTGGTCACGGCTGCTTGCCGGGCAGGGCGGTGTGCTGGCCGCGCTGCTACTGCTGGGGGCATGCGGAGCGGCGCTCTTCGTCGTCTGGCAGCGCTACCGCGCTATCACCTGACGAGGTAAAGCGGTGCGGCTCTGTCGCAGCTCGGAGGTAGCGGCGTAACGCAGCTCGAGCCACGATCGCTCTATGTTCGATCTGCGCGAAACGGATGGCCAAGGCACGGTTGAGTTGGTGGCGCTGCTGCCGCTGATCGCTGCGCTCGTGATCGGCTCCTGGCAGGCGATCGTGATCGGCCAATCGTGGTGGCTCGTTGGTGTCGCTGCTCGCGCCGCCGCGCGGGCGCAGGTGATCGGCGCCAGCCCTGCGTCCGCCGCGCGGCGCGCTCTCCCGCGCGGCGCGCGTGGGCGACTGGTCGTGCTTCGGCGCGGCGCCGGTGAGCTGACGGTTCGCCTCGCCGTGCCGGCGGTTGTCGGAGGAATGCGGCTCGGCAGCGCTACCGCCCGCGTTGCCGTTCCGGCGGGCTCCCCTTGAGCGTCGGCCCGCAGCTGATCGTTCTCGGCGAGCCTTCTGCCGTCGAATCGATCGCGGCTGCAGAGGCGGTCGCGATCTCGCTCGATTGTCCGGAGCGGGCGGTCCTGCTGCTTACGCTGGCCGGCGCTGAGCGCGCGCGGCGCGGATGGGCCGCGCCAGCGTCGGCCGCCGTCGCGCGCTGCTGCGAGATGCTCGAGCAGCAGGGGGTGGCCGCTAAGGCGCGCGGGCGCCTGGTGACGGTGCTCTGCGAAGGCGACGGCGCGTCAGCGACCGCCGACCGGTTGATCGCAGTCGCGCAGCTACCGGTTGTTGTCGCCTCTCTGCGGCCCCGCGACGCTGAGATCGATCGTCTGGTCTCGTGCGCCGAGCGACTCGTGGTAGCCGCGTCGGCCGATCCCGTGCTCGACGAGCTCGCACTGAGCGAGCTGACGCGTTGTTGCTCACTGGCTGAGCTCGCTGGCCCGCCGAACGGCGTGGCCGCGCGGGCCGCGGCCGCTGGAATACAGCTCCCGCGGTGGGTCAGGTCGGTGCTGTCGGCTCGGCTGGCGGGTAGCGACGGTCAGGCGGCCGTCGAACTGGTCGCCGCCGTTCCGATCATGCTCGCGGTAGCGCTTGCAGCTGCGCAGTTGCTCGCCGCTGGCGTCTGCCGCGAACTTGCAGCGGAAGCGGCCGGCGCCGGCGCCGCGGCGATGCTCCAAGGGCGCGACCCGAAGGCCGCTGCCCGCAGCACACTGCCGGGTTGGACGCACGGTCAGCTACGCGTTGCGCGTCACGGCCGTCAGATCGATGTCGGGATCACTCCACCGAGCATCGTCCCCGGATTGGCACGGCTGCTCAGCGTTGAGGCCCGCGCCGATGCCGGGCCGCCCGCGTGAGGGCCGGCGATGAGAGCGGTCAGGCGCTGATCCTCGTTGTCGGCGCGATGGCTGGGCTGCTGATCGGGGCTAGCGGGCTGGGGATGTTGGCGCGCGCTCTCGGCGCTCACGCCGACCATCAGCGGGCCGCCGATCTCGCCGCACTGGCAGGCGCCCGTGCACTCGTGGACGCGTTCCCGCGGGCAGTTGAGCCACATGACTCCAGTCGGCATCTCGGCGCGTCCGCGTACCTGCAACTGGCGCGCTCAGTGGCGCAGCGGACCGCGTCGCGCAACGGAGCTAGTCGCGTCTCGGTCCGGTTCTCGTCGGGCTCACTGCCAGATCGAGTGACAGTCACGGTGAGCGACCCGATCCGCGTCCCCGGCGGCGGCGTTGTCGCCGGGCCGGTAACGGCAGAGGCGCAGTTGGCGGCATTTGCGCTGCCAATCGGCGATGGCGAGTACCCCGGCCCATACGCCTACCGGCAAGGCAAGCCGATGCGCCCCGACACAGCGCTGGCGTTCGACCGCATGGCCGCTGAGGCGCGGCGCAGCGGCCATATGTTGACGGTCGTCAGCGGCTATCGCTCCAACGCCGAGCAGGCCCAGCTCTTTGCCGCCCATCCCGATCCGAAGTGGGTCGCGCCGCCGGGCCAGTCGCTCCATCGGCTTGGCACCGAACTCGATCTTGGGCCGCCATCCGCTTACGGCTGGCTCGGCGCCAACGCCAAGCGCTTCGGTTTCGTTCAGAGGTATTCATGGGAGGCCTGGCACTTCGGACTGATCGCGAATCCAGGCAGCGCTTCAGTCGGCTTCGCGCCGCCCGGCGGCGGCGCCTCCAGCACGGTTCCGAGCTTCGTCCCGGCCGCCTATCGAGAGCCGCTGCGTCGTGCCGCTTCGCGCTGGTCGGTCGGCGCTGCGCTGTTGGCTGCCCAGCTGCAACAGGAGTCGGGCTTCGACCCTCATTCGGTTTCCAGCGCCGGGGCGCAGGGGATCGCGCAGTTCATGCCGGGAACGGCCCGCAGCTACGGCCTCAGCGACCCGTTCGACGCGCCGTCCGCGATCAACGCGCAGGCCCATCTGATGCACGACCTGCTTCGCCGCTTTGCCTCCGTGCCGCTGGCGCTCGCCGCCTACAACGCTGGCCCGGCTCGCGTCGCCGCATGCTGGTGCGTACCGCCAATCGCCGAGACGCAGGCCTACGTCGCCCGGATCGTGGCGGTAGCACGCGGCGCGGGGGTAGCGGCTGGGAGCGGCGAACCGCCTGTTCGGCTGGTCCGTTAGAACTCGATGTCAGAAGCGCCGGTCTCAGTCCGCGCGGTCAGTGAGATCGCGTTGCCGGCAATGTCGGTTGGGCCTGCCGCAGGTGACCAGATCATCGCTGCGCCAGAGCCGGCCGTTGTTCCGGCTCCGCTCTGTGTCCCCAGTTTCACCGCGATCGTTGATCCGCTCATCGTCATCGTCGACTTCGTGCCTGTCAGCCCGAAGGTGCGGTTCGCGGCAACATAGTTGTTGCGGCTGAGGTTGACCGACGAATACGGCAGCAGCGCGCTATTGGCCGAGTTGTAGACGGTGAGACGATCGTTAGAGCCGGAGGCGGCGTTGTTGTCGATCCTCACGACGACGTCGGTCGTCGCCCCGCTCCAGCCGGCGAGGATCGATTCCGGGTCGACGGTCTCGCTGAAGCTGTAGATCACCGTGTCGTTGAGCTCCGGTCGACCGACGATCGCTCCGCCGTTCGTCGTTTGGATGGCGCTGGCACTCGGGGCTGTGCCGTCGACGGTGACGCTGAACCCGGTTTGGATTCGCGCGTTGGCGGCGAGGTCAAGTGTCGCGAAGCTGTAGCCATAGCTGCCGTTGGCCTTCGGTGTGTCGGCGGTCAGCAGCGCGCTGCGGTAGCCATAGCTGACTCCGCCGGCCGTGTAGCTTCCAGCGGTCAATGGAGCTGCCGCTATCCCGGTGTCAAACGTGCTGAGGTCCGAAGTGACTGCTGCGACGCCGCTAGACGGGTTGCCGGCGTCGGTCAGGTTGGCGTAGGCGTAGTAGGTTCCACCCGGCCTGATTGCACCTGTCGCCCCGCCGCTGCTCTTGCCGATAACGCTTGCCGTTATCAGCGGTGCGCTGAAATCCGGCGCAGCTGAGACGAGGTTGCCGGAGTCGTCTGTCCCCGCTGTGAATGCGCTGTAGGTGACCCCGGTCAGGCCGGTCAGCGCGAGCACTGCCGCGCCGATAAGGCAGAGCCCGAGCGCCGCGCCTGAGAGCAGTTCACGCCGCTTCATCGATCGGCCGATCAGCGCCCGCAGAATCTCGTGGCTTCCAGACATGCCAGATCTCGAGCGATGCCAGCAGCAACAGAGGGATCACGATCAGCAGCAGTCGCGCCGGGCGGCCGCTGAGGTAGACGAAGGCGTTGCCGACCGCGGGAATGCGCTCAGTCACAAGC
This sequence comes from Actinomycetota bacterium, assembly GCA_009699615.1. Classification (GTDB taxonomy): domain Bacteria; phylum Actinomycetota; class Thermoleophilia; order Solirubrobacterales; family Solirubrobacteraceae; genus F1-60-MAGs163. The sequence continues at coordinate 4,696 of WLNV01000026.1, read as the reverse complement.
CCGACCGCACCGCTGCGGGCAACCGTCCATCGCTCACTGACGTTGTTCGCGTCGCCTCGGGTTTGGAAGTCTACGGTTGCTCCTCGCGACCGGATTGACCGGACGCGGTGGGTGATCATCTCACCGGTCCCCCCAGGGTCGGTGAACGAGACGATGTTGCCGACCTGCGCGTCGAGCGGGCTGATCTTCTTGACCACCACTACGTCGCCCGCAGCGATCGTCGGCGACATGCTGCCGGTCAGGACCGTGAACGGACGCTGCCCGATGAAGAGCCCGACTATGGCCATCACAATAATTGTTCCAAGCGCCCCCAGCAGCAGCCAGCCGACGAACCGGGCCGTGTGCAGAGCGCCGGAGCTCATGGCTTTTCACCCGCAGCACTGATCTCAAGCGGGACTTCGACGACCATGCCGGCCGTCTGTGCTCTCGCGCCCATGCCAGCTTGCTCGCTGGGCTTGAGTAGCCGTACGGTCAGCATCAGTCGGCGCACGGCTCGGACCGGCAGGCGCAGAACCGGCGCTGTCCATTGCCGCAGCGACGCGAGAGTCCCGGCTGCAACGGTGCGGCCGTTGTCGCTGAGCGTGAGTTCCACCATTCGATCGAGGTCGCTGTTCGATGGCAACGCTCGAAATCTGACGCTGAGCGGGACTCCGGTGATGTTCGTCAGCGTCAGCGAGTGATGGCGCGCATCCCCGGGGGTCAGTCCGCGCGCCGCGAGTGTTGGTGAGAGCGGTGCGGCGACGAGTTCACCGTGCGGTGTCGCGATGATCGTCACGTCGGCTCCCAGCGCGTGGCCCGAGGCCGGCATCTGCCAAGCAACGAATGCGGCAACCACTAGGCCGAGCCCCGCGAGGAGCCCGGCCCATCGTGCGCTGTCGATGCGAGAGGCAGATGCCATGGCGGCCGCGTAGCCAGCTGCGGCTACTGGTTCTTTGCCGCCCAGGTGAACTTGTGCGCGTTGGTGATTCCGGCCTGCTGCGCGTCCGGTGTAGCGGGATCGAGCGTTGCCGTAATCCGGTAGACAACCGCGTCGCTGGGTGCCCACTTGGTCGCGACAATGCCCGGGTTGTCGGCGAGCCCGTTTGTGTACGACGAGTGCGCCGTAGCGAACGCGCTCAGAGTGCCGTCATAGATTGCTGTCGCGTCGGCCACGAACCCAGTGCAGGTTGGGAACGTTGGTGAGGGCTGCGTCCCCGACTCAATCTTCAGGTTCACGTACGGGCCGAGCGCGCCGATCGTGTCGCCGATGTAGAGCTTGACGTCAGCGTCGAGAGTTCCGCTGTAATTCACGCGGATGCAGGAGACCTTCGTGTCGGACGGCTTGGCGTTCGGCAGCGTGTACATCGAGCTGCCGGCGTCGTTGTCTGAGATGGCAACGGTACCTGCCGTAACGGCATTTGCCGTGTTCTCGGTTTGGCTGGTGAACAGCGCGAACACGCCAGCCCCGGCGATAGCGCCGAAGACTCCGAGTATCGCTGTAGTTGTAAGGATCTTGCGGCTAATTGAGTGCATTTGCGAACTTCTCCTTTATCTGGACTGCCGTCATAGAGACGCACTTGGTTTCCAGAAACCCTCGCACTCTTCCGACGCCGGATCTCGGCGGATTGGCGCACAGATCACACGTTGTTTCTCTCCGCATTTCACGGCTGAGCCCCGCCACGATGCGTAGTCGTGCGCAGTAGCTCAGCGTTCTTCTCCCGTCCGTTCGGTGCAATGAAACGCACGGGCGGCGCACTCGCGACTCAGCTTCGGCAGACTCTCCAAGCGAATGCCCGCCTTCACCTACAGCCTGCGCGTGCGGTTCAACGAGTGCGACCCGCAGCGCGTCGCCTTCAACGCCAACTATCTGACCTACATCGACATTGCGATCACCGATCTCTACCGACAGCACTTTGACGACTCTTACGCTGAGGTGATGGAGAGCAACGGCGTTGATGTCGTCGTCGCTGAGGCCAATCTGAAGTTCCTCGCGCCGGCGCGGTTCGATGAAGAGATTGAGGTTGCGATCACGGTCGAGCGGCTCGGCAATACGTCGATGGAAGTCTCATCGCTGATCTCACGCGACGGCGAGGCGCTCGTAACTGCTGAGCTTCGTTACGTCTTCGTTGATATCGCGACTTGGGAGAAGACGCCGATCCCCGCTCCGATCCGCGAGACGATGGCCAAGTTCGGCCCCGCCTAGCGGGGCGACGCGGTGAATCGCCGCGCCGCCGATCTGGCGCGAGCTGCGTAGCCGAGTGGTAGCTTGCAGCCCGAGGGTCCAATCGCTGCCTGCCATGTAGGCACAAAGGGGGAGTCGTGAAGAAGCTCGTCGTCACATTGACAGTTGTGGTCTGCAGCTTGACCGCGTTCAGCGGCGTCGCCGCAGCGAAGTCAACCTGTGATCCGCTCGACAAGCGCGACTGTCTGCTGCCTTGGCCGAGTAACCACTTCACCGTTAAGGATTCCCACACGGCGACAGGGCTGCGGCTTGACCTCAGCGCTCCCCTAATGCCGAAGAATACGGTCGGCGTTCCCGCCTTCCCGGCCGACATCAACCACAGCGACGGCTTCGGCCCGGGCAGCGGGATGCTGACCTACGTTGAGGGCTTGGATTTGGTCAAGACGGGCGCCGTGCCGATCACCAACATCGGTGCCTACACGGCAAAGAATGCTCCGATCATCGTGATCGACGCGCTGACTGGCAAGCGCCAAATGATCTGGGCTGAGCTTGATTCGAACCCAGATAACGAGGCTCGCACCAGCGGCCTGCTGATGATCCACCCTGCCGTCAACCTGCGGGAGGGGCGTCGCTACATCGTCGCCCTGCGCAACCTGAAGAACGCGGCCGGGGCAACGATCCCCGCGGGTGCCGCATTCAAATCGCTGCGCGACGGAAAGGCCAGCGGCGCAGTCGCCTCGCGCGCAAAGGACTACAAGTCGATCTTCGCTTCGCTGAAGAAGGCGGGAGTCGACCGCAAGTCGCTCTACCTCGCCTGGGACTTCACCGTGGCCAGCGAGGCAAACCTGACTGAGCGATCTTTGGCAATGCGCGACGAAGCGTTCGCCGCGCTCGGCGACAAGACGATGGCCGACCAGAAGGTTCAGGGCAGCGCGCCGAAGTTCACGATCGACTCGACGACCGACTACACGGCGACAGAGAACGCAAACACGGCGCGCCGCGTCGAAGGCACGCTGACCGTGCCGTGCTACCTCAACAGCGCCAACTGCGCACCGGGCGGCAGCTTCACCTACCGCGCTCAGAAGGGCAAGCGGACGGCCTGGATTCCGAAGCAGAACGGAACGATGACGGCGAAGTTCTACTGCGCGGTTCCACGCGCTGCGCTCACGACTCCGGGGCGGCCGGTCGTCTACGGCCACGGCCTTCTAGGCAACCCGCGCGAGAGCTTTGGCGAGTCAAATCAGCTGATCTCGCAGACGTACGACATCGTCTTCTGTGCAACACGTGAGATCGGTATGGCCGATGAGGATGTGCTCAACGCGATCACGTTGCTCGGCGACATGTCGAAGTTTGCCTCGTTCCCAGACCGGCTTCAGCAAGGGATGCTGAACGGGCTGATGCTCGGGCGGGCGATGCTTCACAAGCAGGGTTTTGCCGCCAACCCGGCATTCCAAAACGCTGCCGGGCAGTCGATGATCAACACCGCCAAGGTCTTCTACAACGGCAACAGTCAGGGTGGAATTCAAGGACCGGCGATTACGGCGCTGGCGCCCGACTTCACGCGGGCCGTCTTCGGAGTCCCCGGCATCAACTACAGCTTGTTGCTTCCTCGCAGCGTCGACTTCGACGAGTACGAGCTGATCTTCAAGCCTGCCTACCCAAGTCGGCTGACACGTCAGGTCATCCTCAACGTCGTGCAGAACCTTTGGGACCGCGGCGAAGGCAACGGCTACGCGCTACACACGACCGATGATCCGCTTCCGAACACACCAAAGCATCAGGTGCTGCTTGAGGCGGTCATCGGCGACCATCAGGTTGCACAGGTTGGGGCGCAGAACCTTGCCCGCACTGTTGGCGCGATTGGGCGCCGCCCAGGCGCCGACGCCAACCGAACCTACGACAAGGTGCAGCTCTACGGAATCCGCAGCGGTGGCCCGGCGAGCGCCTCACACTACGTCCTCTTCGACAGCGGCCCGATCCGCACGGTTGACGGCAGGGTGATCGGTACCAATGTGCCGCCGATCGGTGACATCGCGCCGCACCTTGGCCAGGACCCGCACGGCCTCTTCGACATCAAGCGCGGCGAACAGGCCTCGGCCTTCTTCAATGGCACCTTCCTCGATGTCTGCCCGAAGGGCCGCGCCTGCCGACTTGACGGCTGGGCCTACTAAAGCGCAGCGCTAACCGGCGGCGGAGAGCTCAACGGGGATTCCGTTGAGCACCGCTGTGCCGGAGATCTCGTCAACGCGTTCCGTGTCGCCGAGCAGGTTTACGTTTGCGCCGGCGTGCGCGCTGGCAACGTTCATTTCGGTCTCTTCGCCATCGTGGCCCCAGCCGTGCGGCACCGATACGACTCCTGGCATCATCGCCTCGCTGTGAACGGCTGTCAGTTCGATCGAGCCGCGCTTTGAGCTGAGTACTGCGCGCTGTCCGTCGGCCACGCCGCATCGCTCAGCGTCATCCGGGTTGACGAGCACCGTGCAACCCTCAGGGCCGGAGACGAGGTTGGGGACGTTGTGCATCCAGGAGTTGTTC
>WLNV01000257.1 GCA_009699615.1 Actinomycetota bacterium | reverse complement strand
TACGCCGGTGCGGCCAACCTCGCCCTCGCAGAGCGCGTTGTCGGAATCAAGCCCGAGCTGGGTCGGTAGATCGAAGGCCATCGAGAGGCCGGTGCCGCCACGCGAGAGCAGGTAGCGGTAGCGCTCGTTCGATTCCTTAGCGCTGGCGTAGCCGGCGTACTGGCGCATCGTCCACTGCTGCGAGCGATACATCTGCTCGTGCACGCCTCGCGTGTAAGGGAAGTCGCCGGGCTGGCCGAGCTCAAGGTCGGTGGGAACGTCGGCCTCGCTGTAGAGGGCGTCGATCTCGATTCCCGAATCGGTGAAGCGGCGCGGGTCGTCGGGGCCGACGATTGGCGCGATTGTGAGGCGCTCGTCCTGCTCTGAAGAAGCCATTGGGGAACCGTACCGCCGGATCGAAAATGAGGTTGTGCCGTACGCTGCGCGCTATGCAGGTTTCGGTCCGACTATTTGCAGGCTTGCGTGAGCGCTTCGGCAGCGATTCGCTGCAGCTTGAGCTGGCCGACGGCGCCAGCGTTGCCGATGCGCTTGCCGCGCTCAGCGGGCAGGTCGACGCCGGCGGCTGCCTGCTGGCCGTTAACCGCGAGTACGCCGATGATGATCTCGTCCTCGCCGCCGGTGATGAGCTCGCACTGATTCCACCGGTCTCGGGAGGCGGGGCGCAGGCCCACGTCGCTCTGAGCGATTCGCCGCTCTCGCTGGATCGGCTGCTGGAGCGCGTCCGCGATCCGCGCGCCGGCGCTGTCGTCAGCTTCTCGGGAGTCACGCGAGACGTTGACTCTCTCGACTACGAGGTTTACGGCGAGATGGCGCTTGAGCAGATGGCCCGAATTGTTGACAAGGCAATCGAGCGCCACGGGCTCTGCGCCGCCGCCGCCGAGCACCGCGTCGGAACGGTGCCGTTGAGCGAAGCGAGCGTGATCGTCGCCGCCAGCGCGCCGCACCGCGGCGAAGCGTTCGCCGGCGCTCGCGAAATCATCGACGAGCTGAAGGCCTGCGCGCCGATCTGGAAGGTCGAGGTCGAAGGTGAAGAGCGACGGCGCGTTGAAGGTGCTGCGCCGAAGCGTCGGCAGGACTAAGCCGAAGCGCCGCCGGCCTGTGGCGGCTCGCTCGGGTCGCCGGCGCCACCAGCGGATGCCGCCATCTCACGCGCGAGGTGATCTTCGATCTGCATCGGGCTGTCGGTCAGCCGCTGAACGACCGTCAGCAGGTCGGACATCGATGAGACCTCTTCAACCTGCTCCTTGATGAACCACTGAATGAACTGTTCTCCCGCGAAGTCGTTCTCGCTGCGCGCGAGGGCGGCGATCGCGTTGATCTGGTCGGTCACTGTCTTCTCCTGATCAAGCGCGAGCCTGACCGGCTCAACGATGTCAACGAACGCGACCTTCGGTGGCTTGATACCCGGAATGATCGGTCCCGAATCCTGGTCAAGCAGGTATTGGATCATCATCATCGCGTGGCCGCGCTCTTCGAGCGCCTGCTTGTAGAAAAACTGCGCCATGTGCGGCAGTGTCTGTTCGTCGTAATAGACGGCGATTGCGAGGTACTGCTGATGGGCGGCGTATTCGTGACCGATCTGCTCGTTTACGGCGTCGGCAAAGGCGATTGACGGCATCTTCACAGCGTACTGGCTGCCAGCGCACGGAACGGCCCGTCTTACCGATCTTCGACTCCGTACTCTTGCCCAATGGCCACATCACTAGTTACCGGCGGCGCAGGCTTTCTTGGTTCGCACCTTTGCGACGAACTGCTGCGCCGCGGCGATCGCGTCATCTGCGTCGACAACCTTGAAACCGGCTCGCTGCAGAACATCGCGCACATTCGCGCCGACGAGTTCACATTCGTCAACTGCGACATCACCGAGCCGTACTTCATTGAGGAGCCGATCGATTCGGTCTACCACCTCGCCTCGCCGGCCTCGCCAATCGACTATCTGCGCCTGCCGCTGCAGACTTTGAAGGTTGGATCGCACGGAACGCACCACACATTGGGTCTTGCAAAGGAGCACCGCGCCCGCTTCTTGCTCGCTTCGACCAGCGAGGTCTACGGCGACCCGCAGGTTCACCCGCAGACAGAGGATTACTGGGGTCACGTCAATCCGATCGGCCCGCGCGGTGTTTATGACGAAGCGAAGCGCTACGCCGAAGCGCTGACGATGGCCTATCACCGCCAGCAGGGCGTCGACACGGCGATCGTGCGGATCTTCAATACCTACGGCCCGCGGATGCGCGCCCATGACGGCCGCGCGATCCCGACCTTCCTGCGTCAGGGGCTCGCCGACCGGCCGATCACGGTCTACGGCGATGGTTCGCAGACGCGCTCTTTCTGCTTCGTCTCCGATCTGATCCGCGGACTGATCGCCTTGAGCGAATCAGGCGAGCATCAGCCGGTCAACATCGGCAACCCCGACGAGTTCACACTGCTCGAGCTGGCGCAGATGGTGATCGAAGTTTCCGGCTCGCGCTCGGAGATTATTTACGAGGCTTTGCCTACCGATGACCCGAAGCAGCGCAAGCCGGATATCACCCGCGCGCAGGAACTGCTGCAGTGGGAGCCGAAGATCGGATTGCGTGAAGGACTTGCGCAGACGATTGAAGAGTCCGGCGCGGAAGCGCTGCTGGGCATCCAAAGCTGACCCGCACCGTCACTTTCGGCGCTTCGCGGTGTTTCAACACTTGAAGCCATGACCGAAGACCCACGCCGACCTACCAATATGCCGCGAGATCCGTTCGCGCCGCCGCCAGAGTTGGAGGTCGTCGCCGACGGCCACGATTACCGTCGACGCCGCACACCGCTGTCGTTCTTGTTGACGATGGAGACGCTGCGGACCGTCGCACGAGTCGCGTCGTTGGTTGTACTTGATGTGGCGGGGATCTACTTGGCGATCCTTCTTGCGCTTGAGAGCAAGTCACTGCTTTTCGACGGTGTCAACTTCAGCGCCAACGTCACGCAGGCCTACAACTACGGCGTCTTTGCCGCGCTGCTCACCTTGCTGCTCTTTG
>WLNV01000256.1 GCA_009699615.1 Actinomycetota bacterium | reverse complement strand
GACGACTGCATGAAGGAAGGCCAGCCGCTGCGCCAGGCCTGTGACGACGACCCGACTGCCGCGCAGATCGTTGACGTCGCGCGCGGCCTTGAGGGAGTCGTACGGAACTCGTCGATCCACGCAGCCGCAGTCGTGATCGCCGACCGACCACTGACCGAGATCGTTCCCGTTCAGCTCGCCGATGCCAACACGGCCGACGAGGACGGCAACCGCGTCTACAAGGTCGTCACGCAGTTCTCGATGAAGCCGGTAGAGCAGCTTGGCCTGCTGAAGATGGACTTCCTCGGTCTGCGAAACCTTGACGTGATTGAGGACGCGCTCGACATCATTGAGCGCTCTGATGGCGAGCGGCCCCACATGGCCACGTTGCCGCTTGACGACGAGAAGACCTACGCAATGCTCTCCCGGGGAGATTCCGGGGGTGTCTTCCAGTTCGAATCTGAGGGGATGCAGGACGCGCTGCGGACCGTCAAGCCGACCGAGTTCGACGACCTCGTCGCACTCGTAGCGCTCTACCGCCCAGGGGCGATGGATCAGATTGGCACCTACGCCAAGGGCAAGCGCGATCCTTCGACAGTGACGATTCGCGATCCGCGACTGGCACCGATCCTCGGCAAGACGTACGGCGTGATTCTGTATCAGGAGCAGGCGATGCAGATCGCCACTCAGTTGGCCGGTTTCAGCGGTGCCAAGGCCGACGACCTTCGCAAAGCGATCGGCAAGAAAGACCGCAACGCGATGGGCAAGCTCGAACCCGAATTCCGCGAGGGTTGCAAGGCGTCGAGTACGGAAGCGCACGTGATCGACTGGATGTGGACAACCAACGAGAAGTCAGCCGACTACTCGTTCAACCGTTCGCACGCCGCCTGTTACGCGCTGATCGCCTACCGCACCGCTTGGCTCAAGGCCAACTACCCGGCCGAGTACATGGCGGCGCTGATCTCCTCCGTGATGGACACGAAGGACAAGGTGCCGATCTTCATCAACCGCTGCGAGGAGATGGGGATCGAGATCCTTCCCCCCGACGTCAACCTTTCGGACCACACCTTCGTTGTCGACAACGGCGCGATCCGCTTCGGTCTCGATGCCGTGAAAGGCGTTGGTTATCAGGCGGTTGAGGCGATCAAGGAGAGCCGTGAGCGTGACGGTGACTTTGGCTCGCTTTGGGACTTCTGCGAGCGGGTTGATGGCCGCCTCGTGAATAAGCGTGCGCTCGAGGCGCTGATCAAGTGCGGGGCCTTCGGTTCGACCGGCGCTACCCGTCAGGGAATGATGCACGTGCTTGAGCAGGCTCAGGGCGCCGGTCAGCAGGCCCAGACCGACGCACAGATCGGGCAGTCTTCGATCTTCGACGAGGTTGGCGAGTCCGACGCGCCGACGGTTGGCCGCATCCATCCACCAATCTCCGGTGCCGAATACAGCGAGCGTGATCTGCTCGCCGCTGAGAAAGAGGCGATCGGCTGCTTCCTCTCAACCCATCCGCTCAAAGAGGTCCGCGGCGCGCTGCTCGGCGCTTCGGATTGCTCGCTGGCGGCGCTCGCCGATCGCCGCGACGGTGACTCGGTCACTGTCGGCGGCATCATCACAGCCGCGCGCAAGATTCGGACGAAGAAGGGCGATCAGATGATGTTCGCGACGCTGAACGACCTTGAAACCGACATTGAGTTGGTGATCTTCGGCAAGACGTTGGAGACGTACGGCGGGGCCTTGGATGTCGACGAGATCGTGCTGGTCAAGGGCCGGGTAGACCACAAGGACCGCAGCAAGATCTGCGTGGTTGCGCAGTCGGTTCAGCGGTTTGAGCCCAGCGCCGATCAGATTGAGAAGGCCGCCGCCGCCGAGGCAATCGAAGCGCTCGGGCCGCAGCCGATCCACCTCAAGGTTGATGCCACCGACAGCGGGCTGCTCGCGAGCGTGATCGATGAGCTCAAACACATCCTCGGGAACCACAGCGGCGAGCACGAGGTGGTGCTCGACATCACAACCTCGGGCGGCGGGCGTAGCCTCAAGTTCGGCGAGCAGTACCGCGTCGCGCCGACTCCCAGCCTGCGTGCCGAGCTCGAACATGTGCTCGGCCCGGCGGCAGTGCGCAGCGCCACCCAAGCCGCCTGAGCACTAGCCGCGAGCTTTGAGGCCGCGCTTGCGCAATGCGCATGCCTCTTTGATCTGTTCCTTCGTCGGGCCCTTCTTCTCCGGCCCTGGGGTTTCGAGAACGCACGGCAGATCTGCGAAACGTGGCTCAGAGAGGAAGACGGCGCAGCCATCAGCGCCCAACTCGCCTTCGCCAAGGTTGGCGTGCCTGTCGCGATTGGAGCCGAACTCCATCATTGAGTCGTTGCAGTGGAGCGAACCGATACGACCTTTGCCTGTCGCGCTCACGCACTCGTCAATCGCTGTCGTCAGCGCGTCTGGGGTGCGGATCTCAATCCCCGAGGCCAGCATGTGGCAGGAGTCCAGGCAGATGCCGAGCCGCTCGTCGCCTCCAGCAGCCTCAATCAGCGCGCCGAGCTCGTCGAATGATCGGCCAAGAGTGCCGCCAGCGCCCGCCGTGTTCTCAAGGTGGAGCGCGCAGCCTTCACTCTCCGCCAGCGCCTCAGCGATCGTCGCGCCGGCGCGCTCAATCGCCTGACCGACGTCGCCGCCCTTTGCTGAGCCGGGGTGGAGAACGACGGCAGTTGCGCCGAGCGCCTCGCCCGCGTTCAGCGACGCGGTTAGCGACGTCAAAGTCTTCTCGCGAATATCTGGATCCTCGCTGGCCGCGTTGAGGAGATATACGGCGTGGATCAGCAGCGCGTCTACTTCGCTGGCAGCCATCGCCTCGCGAAACTCTTCGACCTGCTCGTCGCTGTAGATCGTCGGCTTCCAGGCGCGAGGGTTCTGATTGAAGATCTGGATCGAACGCGCGTCGAGCGCTTCGCCGCGTTCAATTGCCTTCGCCGGACCGCCGGCGGGGGAGACGTGAGCACCGATCAGCATCGTGTCGCGTCGCTATTTGAAGTGTCCATCACTAGAT
>WLNV01000255.1 GCA_009699615.1 Actinomycetota bacterium | reverse complement strand
GATCCGGGTAGGTGACGGTCGTCTCGGCCGAGGCTACGGTCGAGATCGGCAGGCCAAGGTCGGGGGAAACAAAGTTCAGCGTGCCGGTGTTGGTAATCACGTCTCCGAGCGGACGGTCGGCGTTGATCGTCGCATCGAATGTGACGGTTGCCGAAGCGCCGGGCGCCAGCGTTCCTCCGTCGCTCGAGCTTGCTCCGCTGCCAAGCCTTGCTGTGATCGTGCCGCCAACGTTGCTGGCGTTACCGCTTCCCGCCGAGACGGTAGGCCCGGCGCTGAGCGTTACGGCCCCAGGGATCGGATCGGTCAGCTGGACATTGGTCGCGTTGGCGGCGCCATTGTTGGTCGCCGTCATCGTGTAGCGGATCGTCGCGCCGGGCTCAGCGCCACCGCCGCCGACGATCGCTGCCGTCTTTGTCAGCGCAACGTTTGGCGAGAACAGTTCGGTCGCAAAGGTGATCGCCTGTGGGAGGTAGCTGTCGCCGGTCGTCTTGGCTCTCAGAATTGCGGTCGTGGCGCCATTACCGAGAAAGCCATCGGCGGCGAAGAAGCTGGAGTCGTAGCCGAGCTGGTTCTTCCAATCCGGGCTCTTGGTCGTGACGAGCGAACCGAGGTTGGCGATCGTCGAGTTTGCAGTGTTGTTGTCGGGATGGACTGAGTCGGCAAGCCTTTGATCGTTGAGCGTCAGATAATCCCCGGTCACGCCCGCGTCGCCCTCGTAAGCAACAACGCCAACTTCTGTCTTGACGTCGCCGCTCGACGGCGTCTTGAAGCCGCTCAGCGGAATCGAAACAAGCGCCTGTCCGGCAACGGTCAGGAATCCATCGGATACCGAAAGGTTGCGCAGCGGTTCATCGGCATCGGCGTAGGCCACGACGAGCGTCCACCCGGCGGAGCGATTGCCGCCGGTGCCGGCCTGAACGTTGGCGACGGTGTAAGTGCCGGGCCCAGCCGCGCGAACCAGCGATGTAACGTCGGCAAAGGATCCGTACTCCTTGCCGGTCGTCTGATCCGCGTTACCGGCGGTGACCGGCGTGGACGCGGATGCGCCGGGAACGGTGAACAGCACCTGGCCGATCGCCCCCGCGTTGGGCGCTGCAGAGGGCGTTCCAACGAAGCCATTGGTGCCCTTGATCAGATCGCCGCGGCTGGTGTCGGCGGTCCAATAGAGCCCGGCAAATAGAACCTCATAACCGGCTGGAAGCGTCAGATCGGCGCGCGACGAGTTGAAGGTCGACGGGTCGCTGTCAACGTCGAGCATGCGCATGTCCATCGAGTTGTTATTGCGCGCATTGGCACCTGCACGTGCCTGGTTGCACTGTGTATTTAGGCCGGTATCAACTGTGTCGTTGGGGCACTGGAGCAGAGTGTTGGCGGCGCTCGTGATCTGACCATTGACGTTGGTCGAGAAGCGCGGCGCGAACTGCCGCTCCGCGGCGCTCGCTGTCGCAAGCGGCAGAACCGCGATCAAAACTGTGGTGAGGGCGAGGACTCTCTTAGTCATTTAGTCGGAGACAATAACCGATTAGCCGCATATTTGGCTCAGTACGCGGAGGAGCTTGGAGCGGACTTCAGAGCAACTATTCTGGCGGCATGACCGCACTCGACCCTGCGCTGATTCACGCCCTCAATGTCCGTCTCGTTGACCACGCCGAGCTCGGTGCCAGCCCGGCCGACCACGCAGTGGTTCAGATCTCGACGATCGCCGCAGTACTCGATCGCCGGTACGACGGCGACGCGACGATCGGCGAGGTGCTCGCGGCCGGCGACTTCGGTGTAGGGACGCTCAACGGCCTCGACGGCGAGCTGATTATCGTTGACGGCGAAGCCTGGCAGGCACCAGCGGAAGGGCCGGTGCGCCGCGTCGGCGACGACGAGCTGACGCCGTTCGCCGTAGCGACGCGCTTCGTCACCGATGAGATCGTTGAGATCGAGTCCCCTCTCGATCACGCAGCGCTGATCGCGCTGATGGAGCAGCACGCTCCCCCTGCGAGCGGCTGCGACGCTGTGCGGATCGACGGCAGCTTCCCGGCGCTCCACCTCCGCACGGTGGCGCCTCAGACGAAGCCCTACCCGCCGTTCGAACAAATCATCGCCAATCAGACCGAGTGGCGCTACGAGAACCTGCGCGGCACTATCGTCGGCTTCCGCTTCCCCCACGCCGCTGACTCGGTCGAGATGGCCGGGCACCACCTTCACTTCATCAGCGATGACCGAACCAAGGCCGGTCACGTGCTCGAATGCTCAGCAGGACCGGCGACGCTGCGGATTGAAACCGTCGGCGCGATGCGGCTCGAGTTGCCGCCGGGAGTAGAACTTCCCGGCCCCGACGACAGGCCGACTGAGGAACACCTCAGAGCGATCGAAGGCGGGTAGGGCGCAGCCCAACGACTCGCCCCGGACGCAACTGCGCCCCGGTACGGCTCCGCGGGAGAGTGCGGGCGTACCGGGGCGCGCTGTGCGTCGCGTCAGGCTTAGCGGTGCTTACGCGAATCCGTTACTGGTCCTGTGTAGCCCGGATCGCCGGTCTCAACCGTGTCCTCTGTCGGACGAGCCATCAACGGCATCGTCCGCGGCTTGTTCTTCTTGCCCTTGCAGTCAGACGGCTGACCGAGCGTGAACGGGCCTGAGATCGCCAGAACGGCTGCGTTGGCCGATGAGACCGAAGCCTTCGCGACGGTCAGGATCGGTTCGATCCGGTGGCCGGCGGCGCAGATTGGCTGCTCGGTTGCGAACTTACCGGTGATGATTCCGGACAGATCGCTGTACTTGCCGACGCAGTTGACGCCATTGCCTGGCAAGTCACCGTTGCATGAGAACGAATCGGCCGCAACCGGGCTTCCATCAGCCAACTGAGGGAATACCTCGGTCTCAAGCGCCTGAACCTCCTGCGCACCAATGAAGAGCGAGTAACCGGTGATCGCTTGGTTGCAGCGGATGCGGTACTCGGCCTGGTAGAGATCCGGGTTTGCGTCGTCGACCTCGCCGGAATGGACAAAGCCTTTGCATGTGATCTG
>WLNV01000254.1 GCA_009699615.1 Actinomycetota bacterium | reverse complement strand
CAATAACGCCGACTACTACGGCTACTTCGACACCGTCATCAACGAGATGCTGATCTCCGAAGGCGGGCTCGACATCCATAACGGCGAAACGATCGGCCTCTGCGCCGAATCGCACTGCAAGTTCCTCGGTCCACTCTCATTCCCAGGCAGCGTTGATGCCTTCCTGCGCGTAGCTCACCTCGGCAGCAGCAGTGTTCGCTACGAACTTGCGCTCTTTGACGGAGAGACCGGCGAGCCGGCCGCGGTCGGCTGGTTTGTCCACGTCTTCGTTGACGCTGAGACGCGCCGCCCATCGGAGATCACCGCTCAGATGCGCGCGCTCTTTGAACGCTTGCAGGTCGCCTAAGTGACGAGCGTGCGAGCCGCCGTGCTGATGCGCAGCGGTGATCCTGGCCCGTTCGCTTCAACCGAGCCGATTCAGATCCGCGAGCTTCAGCTAGACAAGCCCGGCGCTGGCGAGCTAACGATCAAGATTCACGCCGCAGGGCTCTGCCACTCCGACCTCTCGGTGATCAACGGCGACCGCCCGCGGCCGGTGCCGATCGTGCTTGGGCATGAAGCCGCCGGAGAAGTGACGGAGGTTGGCGCTGGGGTCACTGATTTCAAGGTCGGTGATCGTGTCGTGCTGGCCTTCGTTCCCTCCTGTGGCGAGTGTGAGGCCTGTCTAGCGGGCCGCGCCGCGCTCTGCGTGCCGGGAGCGGCAGCGAACACGGCAGGGACGCTCACATCGGGCGAGCGGCGCTGGAGCGGCGAGGAGGGCGAGCTACTCCACCATCACCTTGGAATCAGCGCCTTTGCCGAGCAAACGATCGTCTCCGAGCTCTCAGCGATCAAGATTCCGGATGACCTCCCCTACGAGCTCGCCTCGCTCTTCGGTTGCGCCGTCCTTACGGGCGTTGGCGCTGCACTGAACGCGGCAGTGATTGAGCCCGGGCAGACGGTCGCCGTCTTCGGCCTTGGCGGCGTTGGGCTGGCAGCAGTTATGGGCGCGAAGCTGGCCGGCGCTGGCCGCGTGATCGCAATCGACCCGGTTGAGCACAAGCGAGCGCTGGCGCTGGAGCTTGGCGCAGACGACGCGCTCGAAGGCGGCGCCGGCACAGTCGACGAGCTCAAAGCGATGACGGACGGCGGCCCAGACCGCGTGATTGAGACGGCAGGATCGGCGAAGGTGCTCGAAACCGCATACCTGGCGACTCGCCGCGGCGGCGTCACGGTCACCGTCGGCCTGCCCAACCCTGATGCGCTGCTCTCGATTCCCGCCGTCAGCCTCGTCGCCGAGGAACGAACGTTGAAAGGCTCCTACCTCGGATCAGCGAATCCGAGCGAGATGCTGCCGCAGCTATTCGACTACTGGCGCGCTGGAAAACTGCCAGTCGAGAAACTGATCAGCGGCCGCTTGAAGCTCGACGAGATCAACGAAGGTTTCGACCGCCTCGCTTCGGGCGAAGCGGTGCGTCAGATCGTCGTGCTCTAGCTAGTCCCAGCGGCGGGACCGCGCTCGGCCGACTCAGCCGCGCTCGGGTTATTCCACGCCGCCACCTGCGGGCCAGAGCTTGCGGCACGGGCCTGAGCGCCAGCAAGTCCACGGTCCTTGTCACCCGGCTGCCAGCCGGGGCCGCCGAAGAGGTGGCCGAGCTTGTTTCGTAGCCCGTGCGCATGGCGCACGTCATTCCAGACGGCCACGTACTCATGAAAGGCCACCCGCACCGGGTTGAAAGTCTCGATGTTCGTCGTCAGCCCGTAAACCGCCCGCTCATCCTCCGGTTCGAAGCTGCCAAAGATTCTGTCCCAGATGATCAGGATGCCGCCGTAGTTGCGGTCGAGGTAGAGGTCGTTGGTGCCGTGGTGAACGCGGTGGTGCGAGGGCGTGTTGAAGATGAACTCGATCGGCTTCGGGAAGCGGTGAATCCGTTCGGTGTGGAGAAAGAACTGGTAGATCAGGCTTACCGACTGCATCGCGAAGATCATCCACGGCTGGTAGCCGAGCAGCGCCAGCGGCGCCCAGAACGGGACTGCCGTGATCGGCACCCACGGCTGCCGCAGCGCCGTTGAGAGGTTGTAGTGCTGGCTTGAGTGGTGGACCACATGGCTGGCCCAGAAGACGCGCACCTCGTGGCTGATGCGGTGGTAGGAGTAGAAGGCGAGGTCGTCGAGGAAGAAGAGCAGCACCCAAGGCCAGATCTGGTCGGTCGGCATGCGTAGTGGGCTGATCGTGTAGAGCGCCGCGTAGAAGACGATCACTACCAGCGCCCAAACAGCGCCGATCACAACGCTGCCAACGCCCATCGTCAAGCTCGTCGCAGTGTCGCGGCGTTCATAGCCGACGATCCCATCCTCAGCCTTGGCGATCTTGAAAGACACCGCCTCCAGAACAAGGAAGACGATGAAGAAAGGGACGGCGAATAGGACTAGATCATGCATCAGCGCTCACCACCCAAGGTACAGGCAGGAGCGAACGAACGAACCCTGGACGCGACCTCGCGCCCAGGGCAATCCGTTCCCGTCACCTTCAGTTAGTTACCTTGAACGGGATGTGCTGACCGGCGCTGTAGTGGCCCACGATGTGGCAGATCAATTCGTAGCTGCCAGCGGTCAATTTGGCGCTGATCATCTGCCCTCCCTTGCCACCGCTGAGCTCTGCTCCTTTAGCCAGGAAGGTAGACGTGTCGAGCATCCCGCCAGTGATCTTGGCTGGGGCCTTGACGATCGCCATTCCGTGCATCGTCGCGCCTTGGTTGGCAACGTGGAACATGACTGGGCCGGCTTTGACCGACGCCTTGTCTGCCTTTACCCACATGTCGCCAAGCGTCACGTTGACCGCGTTGCCCATCTCCGCGCTCTTCGCGTCGGCAGGAGCGGCAGCTGCTGGCTTGCCCTTCGTCGCAGCAACCGCAGTTGGGGGAATCGGGGCTCCCTCAGTGTGGAGGATGCCCGCGGCTCCCTTGACCATGTCGCCGAAGGCGTGGG
Organism: Actinomycetota bacterium; assembly: GCA_009699615.1. Lineage (GTDB taxonomy): Bacteria > Actinomycetota > Thermoleophilia > Solirubrobacterales > Solirubrobacteraceae > F1-60-MAGs163. Next base: position 47 of record WLNV01000254.1, on the reverse strand, counting down.
TTACAAACGGGTAGTTGCCTTCCTCATCGAGAGTGAACTCAACCCAT
>WLNV01000253.1 GCA_009699615.1 Actinomycetota bacterium | reverse complement strand
GGGAGGAACCCCTCCACCACGGCCTGCGATTCGCATACTACCCACTTCAACCCACAATGCAACCCCAACTGCACATATTTTCCCACAGTGCTGTTTCGGCGCTCCCCTCACCGACACCGTCGCATTGCGAAAATGCCGATAACCATTGGGTTCTTGGGGCCAGATTCAGCTACCGCCAAGACCGGCAATCATTCCTGCCGCGACGCAACAAAGTGCTGCAGGAACGAGCAAGAGAGCAACAATCAACTGAATCTTTGGTGCTGCGCCCTGAGCTCGTTCACTGATCCTGCGCTGGTTGTCGGCGCGAGCGCCGGACGCCAGCGCCGCCAGTGTCGGCTCCAATGCCACGCCGTAACGATCGGCTCGCCCGATCGCAGCGACCAGTGCGGCGACCTCCGGCAGCGGGCATCGTCGCTCGAGCTGCCCGAGAGCCTCAGCGCGCGAGACGCCGAGCTTGACGCGCGCGCCAGCCCTCCCCAACTCCTGCGCAAGTAGTCCGCGCCCGTGTTCGGCCGCACCGGAAAGCGAACGGCCGAGAGGCAACCCCGCACGAGTCGCCAGCAAGATCCGGTCTGCGAGGTCCGGAAGCTCGCTCTCGAGGAGCCGACGACGCGTCGCCGCGCGACGACGCAACAGTAGATCCGGCAGGAGGAAACCGACCGCCGGCGCACCGATCACGAGCAAGGACGCGCGACCGCTGGTCGTGGCAGCGGCAGCAAGCAGCGCAAGCAGCGCAAGCAGCATGCCGACAGCAGCCAGTATCAGCTTGACCCCCATCACTTCGTTGGCGCTGTAGGCGCCAGGAGCCCCGGCAGCTTCGATCAGCCTCGCCAAGTCGCCCGGCGCCGTCGACGCGGTCAGCCGACCAAGAGCCGATCGCGACCGTCGCCAGCGGCCGTCCGCAGAGCCGCTTCCAACTTCTAGACGGTGCCCAACGTGCAGTTGCCGCCACTCGTCGACTGCGAGAACGGCGCAGCTTCCGGCTCCCGCAGCGGCCAGCGCGGCGAGACTGATCATCGACGTACGCGCGCCACTCTGCGGACCGCCAGGATCGCAACCGCCTGGAGAGATGCCGCCACGAACAGCAGCGCGCGCGGGACAGCCGAGCTGAAGATCGCCGCAAGTGCGCCCGGCGCAGCGAGCGCGAAGATCATGGCGCCAATCAGCGGCATCACCAAGACGATCCGTGCTGTTAGCCGCGCTTGCGCGCTGGCGGCTCGCGCTTCGCGCAGCGCTCGGCTAATGCCGTCCAGCTCACCCGCAAGTTCTCGCAGCAATCGCGTCAAATCTCCGCCTGTGCTCCTTTGCAACTGGACGGCGGCGATGATCGTCTCCCACGGCCCCTCGCCGCAGCGCCTGCGAAGCGTTTCCAACGCGTCGTCGGGGCTGAGCCCAATCGCGATCGACGCCGTGACCTCGTGAAGCGCGGCGCGCGTCGCTGCGCACAGCGCCCCTTCTCTGGCCGCATTGTCGATCGCGACACTCAGCGAACGACCTGAGCTGAGTGAATCGGCGATCGCTCTTGCGGCGGGCGATGCGTCGCGATTGACGCGTGCCCGCCAGCGCTTCTGCCTAGCGCGAATCACCAGCAGCGCCGCGAACGGGCCAAATCCCGCCACGAGCAGCGCCGGTGCGGCTCCGAGCAGCGACCACCCAATCAGCGCCGCTATGACGGCGGCGAGTAGCGCCAAACGACGCCGCTCGGCTGCCTTTGCCTCCCGCCCATCGCTTCCTGCGGCCCTTGCCGGAGCGATAAGTGCCGCCGTCGCCCGCAGCAACGTCACGCGCTCAAGCCCTGCGAGAAGCTCCCAGCCAACGATCGCAGCCAGCGCACCCGCAATCCCTGCCATCAGGGCCGCAGTGCTCACGACTTCACGCGTGAAGCCGGGTAGATCATCTCCGTCCGAACTGGACCCTCGGTATCAACGACACGGTCAACCTGCGCCACGCGCCGTAGCCCTGACGCGTCACGTATCTGCAGCACCACGAGGTCGATCGCCTCGACGACTTGACTTCGAATAGCAGCGTGTGGAAGCCCGACATCGGCCATCAGCGCGAGCGTCTCAAGTCGCCGCAGCGCCTGATCTGGCGAGCCGGCGTGAATTGTCGTGAGCGAGCCGTCGTGCCCGGTTGCCAGCGCAATCAACATGTCGAGCGCCTCGGCGCCGCGAACCTCACCAACGATGATTCGGTCCGGCCGCATTCGTAGCGCATTGCGCACCAACATCCGAATCGTCACCTCGCTGCGGCCGTCAACGCTGGCCGGGCGCCCCTCTAGCCGAACGACATGTGCCAACTCGAGGCGGAGTTCAGCCGTGTCCTCGATAGTCACGACGCGCTCATCACTGTCGAACAGGCCGGCGATCGCCGCCAGTGTCGTCGTCTTGCCGGACCCAGTGCCGCCGCAGACCAGGATGTTGCGTCGCCTCTCGACTGCATCAGTGAGCAGTTCGACGAGCTCGGGCGACCATGATCCGAGCTCAATCAGCTGAGCTGCTGAGAGCCCTCGCGGGCGGAATCGACGGATGCTCAAGGCAGGACCGTCCACGGCCAACGGTGGCAGAACGACGTTGACGCGCGACCCATCAGGCAGGCGCGCGTCGCAGAGCGGTTCAGCTTCGTCGACACGTCGGCCTGCCGGGGCCAGCAGACGCTCGATCGTCAGACGGAGCTGGTCTTCGCTCTCAAACCTCGCTTCGGTCCGGATCAGTCGCCCGCCGCGTTCAACCCAAACCAGATCGGTGCCGCTGACGAGGATCTCATCAACGTGCGAATCCCGCAGCAGCGCTTCGAGCGGGCCTGCACCGAGCGCCCGCTCGGCGATGCGCTGAGCGATCAGCGCTCGACTATCGGCACTTAGCGCTCCGGCGCGATGATCGACCAGTCCTGCGATCCGTGCCGGCATGTCGGCCGCCACGGCGCCATCCCGCGCCTCGTCGAGCAGGAGCGAGTGGAGGCGGCCAGCGATCTGATCGATCTGTTCGGAGTAGCGGCGACTCATCGTCTGGCCGCCGGCGGCCGCGGC
>WLNV01000252.1 GCA_009699615.1 Actinomycetota bacterium | reverse complement strand
AGTCCGGCGCGGAAGCGCTGCTGGGCATCCAAAGCTGACCCGCACCGTCACTTTCGGCGCTTCGCGGTGTTTCAACACTTGAAGCCATGACCGAAGACCCACGCCGACCAACCAATATGCCGCGTGATCCGTTCGCGCCGCCGCCAGAGTTGGAGGTCGTCGCCGATGGCCACGATTACCGTCGACGCCGCACACCGCTGTCGTTCCTGTTGACGATGGAGACGCTGCGGACCGTCGCACGAGTCGCGTCGTTGGTTGTACTTGATGTGGTGGGGCTCTACTTGGCGATCCTTCTTGCGCTTGAGAGCAAGTCACTGCTTTTCGACGGTGTCAACTTCAGCGCCAACGTCACGCAGGCCTACAACTACGGCGTCTTTGCCGCGCTGCTCACCTTGCTGCTCTTTGCACGCACCGGCCTTTACGGCGACCGCGGTTCGCGGCCGGGCCTCGGGGCCGTCGTCTCGGCACTCTTCTCGGTTGCACTCGTAGCGCTGATCTACTCACTGATCGTCGGCCGCGAGTACTCGAGCTACTACATCTTCTGGGGCACGCTGATCTTCGCGATCGTGATAGTCGGTGCGCTCCGTGCCCTCTACGACCGTGCCAGTGGCAGGCTCCTGCGCGCCGCCGGTTACCGCCGTAGCGCACTGCTGGTGGGGGTCGGAGCGCACGCCCAGGCTGTCGGTGCCGCGCTCGCTGGAAGCCGTGCCAATCCGGTTGAGGTAGTCGGCATCGTCGGGCCGGCGGAGCTTGACGAGGCTTTCGAACAGCAGCACTTCGACGAGCTTGTTATCGCTGATCCCGGCTTCAGCGAGGAGCGCGTGCTTGAGATCGTTGACCACTGCCACGAACGTGGGGTTCGCGTCCGCGTTGCGCCTTCAACCAGCGAGCTGCTGGCGCGCCGCGCAGAGTTCGTCCCCGGCTCGGCGGTGCCGCTCTTTGAACTGCGCGCACCGGTCTTCGATGGCGCCGAATTCGCGGTCAAACGCGTCTTCGATCTGGCTGGCGCGGCGCTCGGCCTGATTGTCCTCAGCCCGCTCCTGCTGCTGATCACCCTTGCCGTCAAGGTCAGTTCGAGCGGTCCGGTGCTGTTCCGCTCGCGCAGGCCCGGAATCGCCGGCGTACCGTTCGCCTGCCTCAAGTTCCGCACGATGTACGAGGGCGCCGAGCTGCGCCAGTTCGAGCTGGAAGAGGAGAATGAGGCCGACGGGCCGCTCTTCAAGATCCGCCACGATCCGCGGATCACGCCGGTCGGTCGGATGCTGCGCCGGTTCTCACTAGATGAATTGCCGCAGCTGTGGAACGTGCTGCGCGGCGAGATGTCAATCGTTGGCCCTCGGCCGCTGCCGCAGCGCGACTACGCGCGGCTTGAAGACTGGCACCGCCGCCGCTATCTCGTACTGCCGGGGATGACCGGCCTGTGGCAGGTGTCGGGCCGCTCGGAACTCAACTTCGATGACCTCGTAAACCTCGATTTTCTCTACATCGAGCGCTGGTCGCTGGCGCTTGACCTCAGCATCATCGTGCAGACGATCCCAGCCGTTCTGCTGCGACGCGGCGCGTTCTAGGTGGCCGACTGGCACGAAGAGGTTTGGGCCGCGGTTCCACCGGACGCGGTGCCGGAGCGCTTTGAGCAGCGCCTTGAGCTGCTGATGGCCGATGTGATTGAAGGCCAACGCGTGCTTGATCTCGGCTGCGGCGACGGGCGCTTTAGCGCTGCGCTCGTCGGCGCGGGGGCGGACGTGGTTGGCGCTGACGCGTCGGCCGAGGCGATTCGCCGCGCGCGCGTTATCGCGCCGGAGGCAGAGTTCGTCCAGAGCGAGGAGGGCGCTCCGCTGCCGTTCGCCGACGGATCGTTCGATCTCGTCTGGTGCGGAGAAACGCTTGAGCACATCGTCGATGTGGCGCAGGTCCTTATTGAGATTAAGCGTGTACTTCGCCCCGGCGCGATGCTGCTCGCTACGACGCCAAACCACGCGCGGCTCGTCGTCGCCGTCGAGGCGCTGGCCGGTAGGCCGTTGGAGCGACGCCTGGACCCCCGCTCCGACCATCTCCGCTTCTTCACGGCGCACACTCTGCGCGAGCTGCTTAGCGGCGCCGGTTTTGATCAGGTCAGCGTGATCGCCGTTGACGGGCCGCCGCTGCTGCGCCGCTCACTGATCGCCCGAGCGCGCTGAAGCTCAGTTCTTCTTGTTCTTCTTCGCCTTCTTCTGCGCCGCCCGTTCGACGGCTCGGTAGGCGAGCAGGAAGGTCGCTTTGGCCTGCAGTGCGCGCGGGTTGAGGTAGAGCGCCGCCTTGATGTCACGCATTGCGGCGACCGGGTCGTCCTGCTCGTTGAGGCGGAACTGGGCCAGGGCGATCCAGCCTGAGAGGACCGACGGGCGTCGCTGGACGGCGCTTTCGTACGTTGCCTCGGCTGCAGGCAAGTCCCCTGCTGCGGCCTGGGCGCCAGCCAGCGTGTAAAGCGGCGCGTTTGAGAAGGGGTTGGTTGCTTCAGCCTCGCGAGCGAACTGCTGAGCCTCGGCGTTCTTGCCGGCGGTCAGCGCTGCGAGCGCGTCGTCGGTCTGATTGAGCGACTGCTGGGGTAGCGTCACGGTCCAGCAGCCGACGACCGCGATGGCGACGATCAGCACGGCGCCTGCAGCGCGCGATCGATCCCGCGTGCCGGCGCGCAGGCGGTCACGGAAGCTTCCGGTGGTCGAGAGTCGCTCTCCGACAGGCCCGCGTGCCGCCAGCCATCCGCCAGCGAAGAGAGCCGGCACGGCGGTGCCGGGGATCAGCCATGTCCAGTCGATCAGCGAGCTGACGCCGAAGGCGACAACGCTCGCCGCCAAGGCGACCATCCCGGCGCGCTCGTCGCTCCACTGCCGCCGCTCGGGCCCTCTCCACGGGCCGGTCGCGCGCCATGCGCCGGCCAACCAGGCGGCCAGCAGAGCGAGCGTCACGGCTAGGCCGATCAGACCCAGATCGGAGGCGGTTTGGACCAGAAAGCCGTGGGCTTGCAAGACGTCAAGGTCGTCCTTGCGCACGATCAGCCTT
>WLNV01000251.1 GCA_009699615.1 Actinomycetota bacterium | reverse complement strand
TGCTCGAAAGCCACCTCGAAGGTCAGGCGCAGCAGTTTGTTGGGCAGCCCGGCCATGTTGTCGCCTCGCAGGACTGAACAGGAGATTGATGATGAGCAACGATCACAGCGTTTCCAACCCCCGCAAGGACCCGGAGAAGATCATCTCGATCGACTCCGAGTACCTGACAGGCAAGCGGTTCGACTATCAGGAGGACATCTCGGTAATCGATGATGTTGACCTCCTCGAATCGACGCCGGGCGGCGACATCAACTGGCTCGAGGACATCGCGATGCTGGAAGAGGACGGCACTCCAGCCGTCTTCGACCGCTACTCGAACTCGTTCCTGAAGATCTACTACGACATCCCTGCAGGGCGCGAGGATGAGATCGCTCGCAAGGTTCTGATCAAGCATCTGCAGTCGGGCAACTCGTATGGCACAGTGCTGAAGGAGCGCTACGCCAAGTTCGCACAGCCAGAGCTGGGCCCGTGGGTCAAGGGTTCAAAGACGGTCGGCGACAACTACGTGCCACCGGTCCTTGAGGGCTGGGAAGCACCCGAAGGCCACTAGCGGCAGCGACGGTGCCGCTGCCGCGTTAGCGCGGCGCGGCACCGAGCGCAGTGGCAACATCGGCCGCTGCTTCGAGCAGCGCCGGGACGACAGCAGCGCGACGCTTCTCGGTCAGCCGCGACTCCGGGCCTTGCAGCCCGAGGATCGCGATCAATCTGCTCCCGGCGCCGATGATCGGCACGGCGAGGCCGACGAGATCCTCTTCGCGCTCGCCGACAGCCTCGGCGTAGCCGCGCGAGCGCGCCGACTTGACCTCTGCAGCAAGAGCTTTTCGCTGCGTGATTGTGCGCTCGGTAAAGATCTCCAGCTCGCCTTGCGGCAGCGGGACGCCGCCGAAGGCGAGCATCACTTTGCCGGTCGCCGTGGCGTGGGCAACGCTCGGCCGACCGAGCTGCGCAACGCTTACAACGCTGCCGACGCCGGGAACGAACTCAACCGTGACCGATTCACCACCGGCCGCAACTGAGAGCGTGACCGTCTCGCCTGTCTCAGTCGCTAGCTGACGCATCGCTGGGCGGGCCAACTCGCGCACGTCGAGCGCTGAGAGAGCGTGATCTGCCAGCGCGACCAAGTGAAGGCCGAGCCGCCAGGGGCCGTCGCCGACACCCCTGTCCACCAGCCCTGCGGCGCGGAGCGTACCTAGTAAACGTGACGCGTTGCTCGGGTTGACGCCCAATTGACGGGCCAACTCGTTGGTTCCAAGCCCGTCAGGAGCGACGGCCAGGAGGTCGAGCAGCGTTGCCGCACGGGCAACCGCTGCAACGGGGCGCAGCGCCGTTGACTTCCCGTCCGATTGGCTTGTAGAGTCGGGGAACAAGTTAGGCAATAGTATTGCCTACACGGCAACTACACAAGGAGCGCATTACATGTCAGTTGAATTGCCCGCCTCTGTCGACTACCTCGTAATCGGGGCCGGGGTCCACGGGCTCTCAACCGCCCGCTCGCTCGCTGAGCGCGGTGAAGAGGTTCTCGTCATCGACAAGAGCAGCATCGGGTCGGGCGCATCCGGCATCGCCTGCGGCGTCGTTCGCAACAACTACTACCAGCCGGCGATGGCCGAGCTGATGGCAGCCTGCGTCGAGATGTGGGAGGCAGACGCCGAGGCGCTCAACTACCACAGCTCCGGCTACATCGCGCTTGGGCCGGAGTCGCAGCGCGGCGACCTTGAAGAGGTCTTTGAGCGCCAGCAGCGGATCGGCTACAACTCCGAGCTGCACACCGGCGAGGCAGAGGTGATGGCCCACATGAAGACGCTCTACCCCGATTGGCGCGCTCCCGGCTTGACCGTCTGCCTGCACGAACACGTCGGTGGATTCGCCTTCAACATGGAGTCGATGCACGGCCTCGCAGACCTTGGCCGCGCCGCTGGTGCCTCGATCATCGAAGGCGTCGAAGTGACAGGGTTCGTCCGTGACGGTTCAGGCGCCGTTACGAGCGTTCAAACCAGCGCAGGTGAGATCTCGATCGGTAAAGAGGTCGTCGTCGCAGTCGGGCCTTGGATCGCTGGGATGTGGGAGATGCTCGAGCTTCCCGACAGGCTCGACGTGCGCCAGCCTGATGGCTCTGTAACCGAAGACCTGCCGATGTGGACCTACTGGTACCTGCAGGAGGGTGAACTTGGCGTTCCGCCGGAGACGCTTGACACTGCGGCCGGAAACCCATCACCGGTACTGCACGTCGACAGCGACGCACCACTTCATGACGACGAAGGGACGCTGATCACCGACGAACCGTGGGGCGTCTACTTCAAGCCTGATCGCACCAGCGTGCAAGGTGGAGCAGCGCCGCTGCAGCTCGGCAACGACTTCGAGGTTGATCCTTATCCGACCGGCACCGTCGACGACGACTTCGGCCACATGTGGTCGGCCTCGCTCTCGCACTGCTTGGAGCGCTTCGAGGGAACCAGCTCAAAGTTCATCGACACGCGCTCCGGCGGCGTCGGCGCATTCACGGTCGACAACTTCCCCGTCTTTGACCGGATGGCTCCGAATGTCTTCGTCGCCGCCGATTCCAACCACGGTTACAAGATGCTCGCCGTGGGCCGCGAGATCGCGAGCATCCTCACAGGCGAGCACTCGACGCTGCTGGCACCTTTCAGTTACGAGCGTTTCTCAACCGGCGAGCTGCACCCGGTATCGAACAGCCCTTACCCCTGGAGCTGATCCAGGCGCTGCTGCCAAGCCGGTGCGCGCAGCGGCGCGCCGGCAGGCAGCCCGTCGCCAACCCACTCGCTCACCGCGCGGATGCCGTGGAGCGAGCCGACCAGCCAAACCTCGTTGCCCGCCAGCTCACTTGGAGCAGGGAGCGCGTAGCGGACTTCAACGCCATCGTCGGCGGCGATTTCGAGCAGCAACCTGCGCGTAATCCCAGGCAGAGCCGGGGCATCGTCGGGAACGGCGCAGAGCGTCTCCCCCTCCCACCACAGCAGGCTTGAGTAGGCGCCTTCGATCAGGTGCCCCTCGCCGTCGCTGAGCACAGCCTCGCCGGCGCCCTGCTC
>WLNV01000250.1 GCA_009699615.1 Actinomycetota bacterium | reverse complement strand
CGCTCGATCGCCGAAGCGCTCGTTGAAGCGCTCGCCGACCTGCCGATTCGGCGCGCGCTGATCGCCCGAGCCGAAGAGGCACGCGACGTGCTGCCCGACGCGCTCCGTGCGCGCGGCGCCGAAGTTGACCTGCTTGCGCTCTACCGAACCGTTGCCGAGCCGCTCGACGACGCGGCCCGCGCGGCGGCACTCGGAGCCGACTACGCAACCTTCACCTCTGCCTCATCGGCGCGCTTCTTCAATGACGCTGCGGGAACGCTGAATGGTCCGCGTCTGATCTCGATCGGGCCGGTTACCAGCGAGCAGCTCCGCGAGCTTGGCTACGAACCGGCAGTTGAGGCGATCGACCACACGCCTGACGGTTTGGTCGCTGCGCTGATCGCCGACGCCTCAACAAGGTAGGTTCGGGCGATGGCGATCTCGACCAGCTCCGACGCGGGGAGCCGCTAAGCGATGTCGCGTCCGGTCACCTTTCTAAGCGATTACGGCTACGAAGACGAATACGTCGGTGTCTGCCACGCTCTGATCGCGGAGCGGGCGCCGCAGTCGCGGATCTTTGACGTCACTCACGGAATCAAGCGCCACGATGTGCGCAGCGGGGCGCTGATCCTGCGCCGATCGCTTCCCTACTTCCCGCCCGGTGTTCACCTCGCTGTCGTCGACCCTCAGGTTGGAGGAGAGCGGCGTGGCGTCGCCGTCCGCACCGCAGACGAGGACCGCGTCTTCGTCGCCCCCGACAACGGGCTGATCTCGCTCGCAGCGCAGCGCTTCGGCGGAATCGTCGAAGCGGTCGACATTTCGGGCACGCCGCAGAGGCTTGAACCGACCGCCGCGACCTTCCACGGACGTGACATCTTCGCCCCGGTGGCGGGGCACATCGCTGCGGGAGGTCACCTCTCCGAATGTGGAACGCCGATCGACCCAGACGAACTCGTCGTGCTCGAAATGCCGCTCGCGAGAGCCGAGGGCGACCAGCTGATCGCGCACGCACTGACGATCGACACTTTCGGCAATGTCACTCTTGACGTCGAACACGAAGAGCTCGCGGCGTTTGGGCTGCGGCTCGGCCAACTGCTCTCGGTCAACGGCAACGACGCGCCGTACGTTTCCAGCTACATCGACGTGCCGGGTGGCGCGCTTCTGGTCTACGAAGACGCCTACCGTTCGCTGGCACTTGCAGTCAACCGCGGATCGGCCGCCGAGCTGCTCGGGCTGTCGATCGACGACGAGGTCCGCATCACTCCGCGATGATGCCGCTCGGCTCGCCGCACCTGCACCTGAAGTCGGTCGATTCAACCAACGACCGCGCCCGCGCACTTGCCATTTCCGGAGCTCCTCACGGAACGCTCGTCAGCGCCGACCACCAGAGCCAAGGGCGTGGCCGTCAGGGGCGCGACTGGATCGCGCCGCCAGGGAGCTCGGTCTTGATCTCGCTGCTGCTGCGTGATCCCCCTCCGCTGTTGCCGCTGATCGCTGCGGTCGCGGTCGCCGAGATCTGCGGGCCAGCGGCACGAATCAAGTGGCCAAACGACATTCTTCTGGCCAGTGACGGGCGGCCTGAAGCGAAGGTTGCCGGAATCCTCTGCGAAGCGCGGCCCCAGGAGGCGTGGGCGGTTGTCGGTGTCGGTCTCAACGCGGCTCTCGACCTCTCGCAGCTACCGAGCGAGCTACAGGCCCGCTCGGCGACACTCGGCCTACGGAGCGAGCAGCGCGCGGCGCTAATCGATCAACTGATCGAGTCGCTGCAGGCCAAGCTAGCGCTGAGTAGCGACGAAATCGTGGCGTTCTGGAACGAACGCGATGCCTTGCTGGGCGAGAGAATCGGCTGGGTTACCGGCGGCTCGCAGAAGAGCGGCACGGCGGCAGGAATCGGCCACGGCGGCTCGCTGCTGGTACGGCTGGAAGATGGTTCGGAGCTGGAGCTAAACGCCGGCGAGGTTCACCTCGCCGCGACCGACTAGGCGGCTTGATCCTCGGTGCTGCCCGTGTCCTCAGAGGAGGACCGCTCGTCGCTCTTTGGCTCGTCCGACTGATCGCCGTTCTTTCGCTCGACGCGCTGACGGTTGGCTCCCGCCGCACCGGCCGCACCGGAGCGGCGACGGCGACTGCGCTTGCGCCGACCCTTGCCCTTGGGGAAGTTGCGCAGCAGTTCGCGCGAGCAGGATCCTGGCTTGCGCGCCAGTCGCGTGCGTGCCCCGCGAAGCACCTCTTCGGCCTCCGGCGTGTGCGCCACGGCGCTGGCAAGGATCGCGACCTGCAGGCGGCGATCCTGCTCGCGAATTGCCTGAACCAACTTGCGGGCGTTGCGAGCGTGCGCCGCTCCCGAAGAGTTGACCAGCAGCCCAAGCAGGCGCTTCGTCTCAGGCCAGCGCTGAACCGCGTACTGCTCGTGCAGCTCGCGCGTGTAGTCGGCCAGCCGCCAGATCCAGCCTGTCGCCTGGTCGCGGCCACCAATCCTCTTGTCGGCCAGCGCCTGGAGACAGACCTTCGCTCCTTCGCGGCGCTGATCCTTGCTCCACGGTTCGATCATGTCAACGGCCAAATCAAAGGCCTCGGGATCCTTCAATGCAGCGATCTCCTGCAGCGCGCGGATTCGCAGCGGCGCATGGTCGTTGCGTTCAACGACGGTCAGCAGGAAGCGGCGCTTTAGCTCACCACTGCGGTCGAACTGCAGCATCGCGCGGGCACGGCGCCAGCCGCTCGGCGCGACGCGCGCGCCGGCCAAGGCGGCCCACATGTGCTGCTCGCCGTAGTCGAGGTTCTCAACGCCGATCCGCCAGAGTTCGCGTTCGAATACCTCGTGGCGGCGCTCTTCACCTGGCGTTACCGGCAGGACGCGGCGTTCGACGCGAACCCTGCGGCCGCGGCCGCGGCGAACAGGGCCAACGACGATCGCGCCACCGCGGTAGACGTCACGGTCGAGCAGCGAGTGCAGCGTCACGACAGGGTCGTCGTGACGCGTTGCCGGATGGACGAAGTCGACGACGACGCCGGCCTCTTTGCCGGGATGTCGGCGCGTCACGCGGCCTACACGCTGCTGGTAGATCCGCTT
>WLNV01000025.1 GCA_009699615.1 Actinomycetota bacterium | reverse complement strand
CCTTGGCCGCGTGCACCGGCCCTGCCAGCGCTGGTTGCCGTCAGTGCCTACATCGTCGATCTCGCCTTTGGCTCACCGCTGATCATTCGCTCGCTGATCGGCCCAAACCCGCTCTTCGGTTCGCGTTTCTATGGGATTGGAAACGAGCTTGAGTCGGCGCTGCCGGCGATCCTGCTGATCGGACTCGGCGCGCTCTGGTTCGGTCGCGGGAAGTCGCGACAAGGGGTGGCGTTGTTCGCCGGTTGCGGCCTCGTGCTTGGCGTCGCACTCGGCTCGGCCCGACTCGGCGCCGATGTCGGCGGTGTGATGACGGTTGCGGCAGGCTTCGGCGTCGCCGTTCTTGCGATGCTGCCGGGCCGCCTCTCGGGCCGCACGATCGCGCTCGTCGTGATCGCTCCGTTCGCAGCGCTCGCTCTTCTGGCCGCGATCGACCTTCTTACCGGCGGCGATTCGCACTTCACACGGACCGTCCTTCGGGCCGATGGATCGGGCGCTTGGTGGGAGATCTTTGTACGCAGGATCGAGCTCGCTGGTCGTGGCCTGATCCGTGGACTGATGCCGGTCGCGGCGTTGATCGCAGTGCTGACCGTCGCGCTCGGGGTTGTCCGCCGAGACCGGCTGCTGGCACCGGTAGGCGATGATCCCGCCTGGCGAGCTGGGCTGGCAGGGGCTGCGGCAGTTGGCGTCTTTGGCGCTCTGTTCAACGATTCCGGCCCGATGCTGTTGCTCTTTGCCGTCTTTGTCGCGCTCTGCGGGGCGATCTATCTTCGCGGAGATACCCGGTTGGCCGACGGCGGCTCGCGCTAGGATCGAACTGAATGCGGATTGCAATTGTCTCTCCGTACTCGTGGAGCTATCCCGGAGGCGTTGCGCGCCACATTGAGGCGCTGGCGGCCGCTCATCGCGACGATGGCCACGAGGTGCGGATCATCACCCCGGTCGACCCGGTTGATCAGCTCAGCTCGAGGCTGCACGGGGGCACTGCGCCGCAGCAGCGTCAGCTCGACGGCCACATCGTCGACCTCGGCCGAACAGTCGGTATCCCCGCCAACGGTGCGGTCTCAAATCTCTCGCTCTCTCCCGGCGCGGTTCAGCGCCTCGGTCAAACACTCGCTGACGGGCAGTTCGACGTAGTCCACATTCACGAGCCGGTCGTTCCGCTGATCAGTTGGATGGCGCTCAACTGCAGGTCAACCGCTCTCGTCGCGACCTACCACACGTACTCAACCAATCGCCTCACCCAAGGAGTCGCGAATCTGTTTGGCGCTCGCCGCCGAATGGGCCGCCTTCACGCGCGAATCGCCGTCTCGGAAGCTGCTTCGTGGACTGCGCGGCGCTTCTACGGCGGTCGTTACAGCGTGATCGCAAACGGTGTTGAGTTGCCGGCTAGCGGGCCGTCCGTAAAGGCGGTCGGCGAGGCAGGGAAGCTGAAGCTGGTGTTTGTCGGTCAGGCAGTCGATCGTAAGGGCCTGCCGGTTCTGCTCTCGGCGTTCGAAGGCCTACGCGATTACGTCGACGCCGAACTGACGATCATCGGCGCGACCGAGGATGACGTTGAGCCGCTGCTTATTGACCCGCGTGCGGTGAGCGTCGCGGGGCTGGTCGACGATGCCGAGAAGCAGCGGTTGCTCGCGGAGGCCGATCTGCTGGTCGCCCCGTCTCTTGGCGGAGAGAGCTTTGGCATGGTTCTAACCGAGGCATTCGCGGCCGGCACGCCGGTTGTCGCCAGCGACATCGCCGGTTACCGGGACGTTGTCACGAACGGCGACAACGGCCTTCTCGTTCCGCATGGGGATCCTGTTGCACTGGCTGAGGCGCTGCGCGACCTTGCGCTTGACCCCGATCGTCGCGCCGAGCTTGGCCGGGGGGCGGCTGCCAGCGCAGCCCAATACGGTTGGGCGTTGATCGGCGGGCGTACGATCGAGGTATACGAGCAGGCAATTGCCGCCCACGCCGCGCAGCTCGCAGATCCGGCCAGAGTGAGTCGCTCCGCTGACGGTGTCAGGCTGGCAGCAGACGGACTGCCCGCGGTGCCGCCGCAGCGACTCGCGACGATCGAGCCGGAGCCCGCGGGAGGCTGGCGCAGAGCACGGCTGCGGAGTGCGGTTCGCCGTGGAGCGCTTGCTCTGGCTGCCGGCGTCGCGATCGGCCTGTCGCTGGTCGCGCTCGAGAAGATCGGCGTCGACCGGGTGATCAGCAGCCTGCTCCAGTCGAGCCCGACATGGGTGCTGGCTGCCGTGGCCGTAATGGGCCTCTCAATGCTTCTGCGTTCAATCTCTTGGCACGCAATTCTTCACGCCGCGCTGCCGGATCGACGATTGACCCAGCTCGACACTCTTCGTGCGACCGCGATCGGTGTGCTGATGTCGTCAACGCTCCCCGCTCGGCTCGGTGAGCCGGCTCGAGCGATCGTCATCTCGCGCCGCGCCGGGCGTCCGCGCGAGACGATGCCTACCGTTGTCGGAACGCTCGTTTCGCAGACCATCTTGAACGTGCTGGCACTGCTGATCCTCGCTGCGATCGCTCTCTCCAGCGTTCCGATCTTCAACCAGCGCCATGGCGCTCTCGTCGCCGTCGTGCTGGTTCCCGTCATCTTGCTGGCAATCGTCCTGATTGTCCCGGCCGTGCTGGCCGCCAGTGGCAGCGAGCGATTCGGACGGACGCGGGCCGTGATTCGCCCACTGCTGAAAGCTGCTCGGCAGGTGCGCAGCGGCCTGCGCGTCTTCACCCATCCTCGCGATGGGTCGACGGCGCTTGTAGCCCAGCTCAGCGCGTGGGCATTGCAGGCGCTCGCTTGTTACCTACTTCTGCTCGCGATCGGCCTCGACGGCCGCACCGGCATAGGCGCTGCTGCGGCAGTGCTGCTCGCAGTCAATGTCACTGCGCTGGTCCCGGCAACGCCTGCCAACGTCGGCGTCTTCCAGGCCGCCTGCGTCGCCGTACTCACCGGTGCCTACGGCGTCAGTGCCGCCGATGCACTCGGCTACGGAATTGTCCTGCAGGCCGTCGAAGTTGCCACGGCCGTCCTGATGGGCGTCCCCGCGCTGCTTGGGGAAGGACTGAGCTGGCGCGACGTTCGCATGCGCGCGCTGCATTCGACGCCGGTCAGGTTGGGGCCGGTCGCCGGCAGCGTCGGAGTGGCCGAGGCAGACCCAAGCGGTAGATAGGAAGCCGGCGGCGCGCGGCGAACTGATCCTGATGGCCGAGGCTTGGGTTTACATCTTGCGCTGCGTCGACGGAAGTCTCTACACCGGTTGGACCAACGACCTCGAGAAGCGGCTCGAAGCGCACAGCGCCGGAACTGGAAGTCGTTACACGCGCAGCCGCCTCCCTGTCGTCCTGGCGGCTTCATTCGAGATGGAAGACCGGAGCGCCGCTCAGCGCGAAGAGGTGCGAATCAAGCGCCTTTCCCGGACCGACAAGCTGGCACTGATCGGCTAGCCGGCGAGCGCGGTTTCGTCGACGTCTTCGCTCCCCTGAGGCGGGTCTTCGTCGGGGATCTCGCCAAGTCGCGTTGGGTCGCGGTCACTACCGGCGATCACATCGTCGGCGCGTTGGCGGTCGTTGGTTGGAAGCTTGCCTGATTTCATCCCGAAGTAGGTCGCGTCTGGGTGATGGGCGACGATCGCCAGCGTTGACTGTTCGGGCTCTGGCGCGAATCCGTCGGTCAAGGTCATCCCGATCTGGCTGAGGTCAAGAAGCTGGTCGAGCTTCTCGTGTTCCGACTGCTCGGGAACCGCCGGGTAACCCCATGAGTAGCGGCGCCCTTGCGTCTCGCCAATGCCAAGGTCACGGCGCACTTGGCCGTGAACGAGCTCGGCAAGTCCTTCGGCCGTCTGCACTCCGAGTCCGTGGACAAATAGCTGCTCGGCGTATTCGCCGTCGGCCTCCAGCTTCGCCATCAGCTCGGTCACTTCTGAGCCCGAGGTAACTGCCTGCAGTGCCACGACATCGAGCTCGCCGGAGTCCTTCGGGCGGTAGAAATCGGCGACGCAGATGCGGTCATGGCCCGGTTGGCGCGGGCAGACAAAACGCGTCAGCACGGTCTCGCGATCGTCAGGGTCGAGCACAACAATCTCGTTGCCCTCCGAATAGCAGGGGAAGTAGCCGAGCAGGGCGCGCGGGCGCAGATAGTCCTGCTCTGCCCACATTCGCTCCAGACGCGGCCGAAAATCGTTGTCGAGCAGCTCGGTCCAAGCGTCGCCCTTGACGCCGCGGCCGCCCCAGTGGAGCTTGAAGAGGACGTGCGTGTCGAGGTGGTGGTAGAGCGCGTCCATATCAATCGGCACTTCCTGAACTCCCCACCAGGGTGGGGTCGGCACAGGGACGTCGATCGCAGCGGCAGAGCGGACGCTGTCGTCATCTGTTGGCAGCGCCTCCGGCTCAGGGCCCTTTTCGCGCAGAGCCAGTGCATCGGCGCGCAGCTCTGCGACGAGCACTTCGCGCTGCTCCGGTTCGACCAGCGCGTCCATCTTCGCCAGCCCCTCAAAGGCGTCCTTGCAGAAGAAGACTCCGGGCTCGTAAATCTCGTCCGATGCGCGGCCTCCGGGGTAGAGCGTGCGCAGACCAAAGTCCTTGTTGATCGCCGCGCCGCCGATCAGAACCGGGTAGTCGAGCCCTTGGCTTTGGAGCTCCTGGATGCAGAGCGGCATCTGCTTGGAGGTTGAGACAAGCAGTGCGCTGAGGCCGATCGCCGTAGCGTCATGCTCCTTTGCTGCCTCGAGGATCGTCTGGATCGGCACCTGCTTGCCAAGATCGATAACCGTGTATCCGTTGTTGGTCAGGATTGTGTTGACGAGTGACTTGCCGATGTCGTGAACGTCGCCAAAGACCGTTGCCAGCACGACGGTGCCCTTTGTGTAGCCCTCGATACGGTCAAGGAAGTTCTCAAGCCGCGCGACTGCACGCTTCATAACCTCTGCCGATTGCAGAACGAAGGGGAGAATCAGTTCGCCGGCGCCGAACTTGTCGCCGACCTCCTTCATTGCCGGCAGCAGGACCTCGTTGAGTGTTGGGACGGCGCCGATCTTCTCAACCGAGGCGTCGATCCAGTCCTCAACGCCTTCCTTGCGGCGGCGCAGGATGTGGAAGTGGAGCGCCTCTTCGGGCTCCATTCCTTCGGTCGGGTTCGCCTTCTCTGCCTCCGCGTCCTCGCCACTACGCGATTCAAAGTGGTTGATGAAAAGTTCGAGCGCGTCTTCGCGGCGGTTGAAGACGAGATCATCGGCCAGGGCGCGTTCCTCGTCGGAGATCTCGCCGTAAGGGGTGATGTGGTTGGGGTTGACCATCGCCAGGTCGAGGCCGGCGTCAACGCAATGGTGGAGGAAGACCGAGTTGAGTACGGCGCGGGCGCTGGGGGAGACGCCGAACGAGACGTTCGAGACTCCAAGCGAGGTCTTGACGCCGGGGATCTCAGCTTTGATCCTGCGGATGCCTTCGATCGTCTCGACCGCCGATGGGCGCCACTCTTCGTCACCGGTCGTCAGCGTGAAGGTCAACGCGTCGAAGATCAGCAGCTCAGGGTCGAGGCCGTGTTCGTCGCAGCAAAGCTGCTTAAGCCGCAGCGCGATCTCGACCTTGCGCTCGGCTGTCTTCGCCATCCCGACCTCATCGATCGTCAGCGCGATCACTGCCGCACCGTGCTGGACGGCCATCGGTACGACGGTGTCGAGCTTGTCGCGGCCGGCCTCAAGGTTGATCGAGTTGACGATTGCGCGGCCAGGGATCTGGTCGAGCGCGGCGGCGATCACGGCAGGCTCGGTTGAGTCGATCTGTAGTGGCGTTGGCTGCGTCAGCGAGACCCGCTTCGCGACTTGGCGCATCTGCTCGTCTTCATCCTCACGCTCGGTCAGCGCGACGCAGAGGTCGAGCACGTGGGCGCCACCTTCGACCTGGTCTTCGGCGATCTGGACCAAGCCGTCGTAATCGTCGGCCAGCAGCATCTCCTTCGCCTTGCGTGAGCCCTGCGAGTTGACGCGTTCGCCGACGATCGTCGGTGTTGGGTCCTGCACCAGCGCCGTCGCCGTCATCATCGAACTGACTCGCGGCGGGCGCGGGGCGGGGCGGGGCGCTACCGGTCGGCCACCACAACGCTCGGCGATTGCGGCGATGTGCTCGGGCGTCGTGCCGCAGCAGCCGCCGACGATCCCGACCCCGTAGCGCTCGACGAACTCGCCAAGAATTGTCGCCAGCGCCTCAGGTGTTTCAGGGAAGATCGTCTCGCCGTCCGGGCCTTGCAGCGGCAGCCCGGCGTTGGGGATGCACTGGATCGGCACCGGCGAGAACTCGCCAAGGAAGCGGATCGCATCGCGCATATCTTCAGGGCCGGTTGAGCAGTTGAGTCCGATTGCGTCGACCTTGAGCGCTTCAAGCGTTGTCAGAACGGCGTCGATGTCGGTGCCGAGAAGCATCTTTCCGCCGTTCGGCAGAAGTGAGACAGAGGTTTGGATCGGAACGCTGCGCCCGGCAGTAACGAACGCTTCCCGGGCGCCGAAGACCGCAGCCTTGACTTCGAGGATGTCCTGCGCCGTTTCGATCAACAGCAGGTCGACGCCGCCTTCGAGCAGTCCGCGCGCCTGCTCCTCAAAGATCGTCACTAGTTCGCGGAAGGAGATCGCGCCGAGCGTCGGGTCATCGGAGGAGGGGAGCTGGCCGGTCGGGCCGATCGAGCCGGCGACGAAGCGATCCTCGCCGACAGCGGCGCGGGCGATCTCGCCGGCGCGGCGGTTGATCTCCAAAGTGTGTTCGGCCAAGCCCCATTCCTCGAGCTTCAAGCGGCTGGCCTGGAAGGTGTCGGTTTCGACAACCTCGGCTCCCGCCTCAACCATCGAAGTGTGTACTCCCTCGATTACGTCGGGGCGGTTGAGGATCAGCGCCTCGTGGCACTTGCCGGCAAGGCCGCCGTAATCCTCGGAGGTCAGGTCGAACTGCTCGAGTGTCGCGCCCATGCCGCCGTCGAAGACGACAACGCGCTCGTTGATTGCCGCCAGATAGTCCCTCATTGGCCGTAGATTAGCAGCAAAACAGATAACCTTGACATAAGCGTGTCAAGGTCTCGCGACCGGCAAAATAGCCCCGCTCACCGGCGCGGAGAAGCGATGCTTGAAGCTGCGAAGCCAAGGCTCCAGTAGGCATCAGGAACAAGCTCGCCAGCGCCGCGCGGGCCGCCGCATCAGCCCTTGGGGTAGCCTGCCGACGCGTATCCCATTCAAGCCGGAGGCTGGATCTTATGACGACAGATGGTGTGGCTTTCGTGTCGACTCGTTGGGTTCATTCTGATTATGAGGCGCAATATCGGCAGTGGAGCGAGAAGATCGGCGCACAACTGTCGGTTACCCCAGGATTTGTTAGCTACGAACAGCTCCCTGCAGTCGAAGGTAAACAGGACTTCTGGACGCAGATCGTCAAGTTCGATACCAAACAGGCATCGCACGATTGGGCGCACTCCTCAGAGCTCGCTGAACTGCTCGTCGAAATTGAGCCATACACGAGGGATTCAGAATTCTCGTCGGTCCGAATCGGGCAGCAGGACTGGTTGAATTTCGGTCTGAGTACTAAGCCCGGGCCGGGTGCACCGACAAAGTGGAAGCAGCTGATCACGGGGATCATGGCGCTCTACCCGACCGTGATTATCGCCCACGAGATTCTGGCTCAGTTGGTGACAGTGCCTTTCGCGCTGTCGACACTGCTGACCAACGCGATCGCGATGTCGCTGGTGATGCTGGTCTGGCTGCCGCAACTCTCGAAGCTGCTCGGAGGCTGGCTGCTGCCGACTAAGCCGCTTCCGCCGGCCACAACGATCGGGGTGGCGGCGGCGATCTTGGGAATAATCGGCGGCTTTCTCTTGATCTTCCTTCAACTATTTCCGTCGTAGTCTTAGCCGCGCAAACAACCCACGCCAAAGCTGATCGCTTCTCGGCCACCAGCACCCGAAAACCTCAGAGCTACTTGATGAAGAGCATCTCCGAGTACTTCGGCAACGGCCATAGATCATCTGCGACTAGGCCTTCGAGCTTGTCTGCCGTCTCGCGCGTCCTGTCCATCGCCGGGATCACCTTGTCGCGCATGTACTCGGCCTCCTTGAGCCCTTCGGCTGCCGGGTGGGAGGCGTTGGCCTTCTCCAACACCCGGAGTCGCTTGACGAACTCGTCGGCTGACGACTTCAGCTCGCTCGCAAGCGAGGTCATCCCGGCCTCCTTGCACTCCGCCAGGTAGCGGACGGCGGCCGGCAGGATCATCGTGCGTGCCATCGAGGCAGCGGTCTCAGCCTCGATGTTGAGCTTCGTCGAATACTGCTCGACGGCGACCTCAAAGCGGGCCTCAAGCTCGCGCTCGTTGAGAACGTTGTACTGCTCGAAGACCTGAACGGTTGACTTCGCGACGATCCAGGGAAGCGCATCCGGCGTTGTGCGCAGATTGGCGAGGCCACGCGCGGCGGCTTCTTTCTGCCAAGCGTCGGCGTAGCCGTCACCGTCAAAGACGATCCTCTTATGTGCCTTCCAGGTCTTCTTGATCGTGTCGAGGATCGCGTCCGGGCGTTTCTTGCCCTTCTTCTTTGCGGCCTCAACTTCGTCGACCATCATGTCGATCGACTCAGCGACGATCGTGTTCAGCGCAGTGTTGACAAAGCCGAGCGACATGCTCGATCCGAGCGCGCGGAATTCGAACTTGTTGCCGGTAAAGGCAAACGGCGAGGTGCGGTTGCGGTCGCCGCCGTGGAGCGGCAGGGGAGGCAGCACCGGTGTTCCGAGCCCGAGGAAGTTTCCGGCAGCGCTGTCTGTGGCCTTGCCCGACGCAACAGCGTTGAAGGCCCGCTCCAGTTCGCGCCCGAGGAAGATCGAGATGATCGCTGGCGGCGCTTCATTTGCGCCTAGGCGGTGATCCTGACCTACGTTTGCGACGCTGGCGCGCAGCAGCTCCTGGTGACGGTCGACGGCGGCGATTACGGCGACGCAGAAGAAGAGGAATTGGATGTTCTCGGCCGGCGTATCTCCCGGTTCGAGCAGGTTCTGGCCGCTGTCAGTGCCCATCGACCAGTTGTTGTGCTTGCCCGAGCCGTTGACGCCGGCAAATGGCTTCTCATGCATAAGGCAGACGAGGCCGTAGCGGCGAGCGACGTTTTCAAGCACCTGCATCGTCAGCTGCTGATGGTCGGAGCCAACGTTCGAGTTCTCGAAGATCGGAGCCAGTTCGTACTGCGACGGCGCAACCTCGTTGTGACGCGTCTTGACCGGCACGCCGAGCCGCTGCAACTCACGTTCGGTCTCGAGCATGCAGGCAAGGACGCGCTCAGGAATGGTTCCGAAGTAGTGCTCGTCCAGCTCGTGGCCCTTCGGCGGCTTCGCGCCAAACAGCGTGCGGCCGGTCGTGTAGAGGTCGGGCCGCTCGTAGAAGTACTGCTCGTCGATCAGGAAGTACTCCTGCTCAGGTCCGACCGTTGTGAAGACGCGGGCGGCGACCTTGTCGCCAAACAGCTTCAGCGCCCGCAGCGCAACGCTTGAGAGCGAATCCATCGAGCGCAGCAGAGGCGTCTTGTGGTCCAGTGCTTCTCCGGTCCACGAGACGAAGGCTGTTGGGATGCAGAGGACCGATCCGTTCGGGTTCTCGAGGATGAAGGCCGGCGAAGTTGGATCCCAAGCCGTGTAGCCGCGAGCCTCGAAGGTTGCGCGAATGCCGCCGGTCGGGAACGAGGAGGCGTCCGGCTCCCCCTGAATCAGCTCCTTACCGGAGAAGGCGGCAAGCGCCGTTCCGTCTCCGACGGGCTCGAAGAACGAGTCGTGCTTCTCAGCCGTCATGTTGGTCAGCGGCTGGAACCAGTGCGTGAAGTGTGTTGCGCCGTGCTCCATCGCCCATGAGCGCATTGCGTCAGCGATCGCGTCGGCCAGCGCCGGATCGAGCGGCGCGCCGTCAGCGAGTGTCTTCTGCAGCTTGGTGAAGACGGTTTTTGGCAAGCGCGCCTTCTGCGCTGCGAGGTTGAAGACATTCTCGCCGTAAATGGCGGCCGCAGATTCGGTGATGTCGGACTGACCGCTGCCGTCTCCGGTGGCTGCCCACTGAGCGGCGGTTACGTTCTGCTGGCGCGTCTTCGAAGCCATCTTGATCTCCAGATTTGTTGGTTTTCGCGCTCTTCGCGCGAGTGACGATGACGAGACTAGAAGCGATCTCGCTTGGTCACGTTATCCCGATGTCTAAACCGAGTGCCGTGCGGTACTGCCGATTGTGTCGGGGCGCGCGCGGAGCGATTCTCCAGATTGGCTAGGAGCGAGGTTCGATCTTTCTACCTGCGGCCAACAGTGGATCGCAGTTCCAGCGCAAGACTTCCTTCAACTCGATCTGGAGGTTTCATGAAGCGCTCTTCGTTGATCACCACCGCTCTCACCAGTTGCGTGATGATGCTCGCTGCGCCAACCGTCGCTTCGGCCGACATCTTCAATGCTGCCGGTGTTCCGGACACGGTTGGGATCAACTCGATGTGGGTCTTTGTTGCAGCCTGTCTCGTGCTCTTCATGCAGGCCGGGTTCGCGCTGCTTGAGATCGGTTTCTCGCGCGGCAAGAATGCCGGCACGATCGTCGCCAAGATCCTGACCAACTTCTCGATCGCCGCAATTCTCTATTGGGCTGTCGGCTTCGCGTTTGCCTTCGGCGGCGCGAGCGGCAAGGTCATCGGCACCGAGGGCTTCTTTCTCCGCAATTACGGCGATCCGACGACGGCATTCCCCGTGATGGGCTTCTCAGACGCGACGATCGAGTCGAAGTGGTTCTTCCAGTTCGTTTTCTGCGCCGTCTCTCTGGCAATCGTCTGGGGTACGACGTTGGAGCGGATCAAGTTTGGCGTCTACGTGATCTTCGCCGTGATCTTCGCTGGCCTGATCTATCCGATCGCCTCGGGCTGGGTCTTCGGAGGAGGGTGGCTTCAGGCGACGCTCGGGATGCAGGATTTCGCCGGTTCGACCGCCGTGCATCTTGTAGGCGCGACGGCCGGCCTCGCAGTGCTGCTGCTGTTGGGTGCGAGGAAGGGAAAATACGATGCCGCCGGGCGCCCGCGCGCAATCCCCGGCCACAACATGCCGCTCTTTGGCCTCGGCGTGATCATTCTGCTGGTCGGCTGGTTCGGCTTCAATCCCGGATCAACACTCGGCGCAATGGACGGTCGTTTCACCGAGGTTGCACTCGTGACGCTGCTGGCAGCGGGCGCTGGAACGCTCGGAGCGCTTCTGGTCAGCTGGCTGAAGACGCGCACGATCGACATCGGCATGGCTGGCAACGGCATGATCGGCGCCTTGGTCGCGATCACAGCGCCCTCGGGCTACGTAGCTCCGTGGGCAGGTGTCGTGATCGGCCTGATCGCCGGCTTCATCGTGCCGCTCGGCGTCTACGCGATCGACAAGCGGCTCGACGACCCTGTCGGCGCTCTTACCGCTCACGGACTCTGCGGCATTTGGGGAACGCTCTCCTGCGGTCTCTTCACGCTGCCGGTGCTGGCTGAGTACAACGCAGTCGGGAAGGGCGGCCTGCTCTACACAGGTTCGTTCGGTCAGTTGGGTGACCAGACGATCGGCGTGGCCGTGGTCTTCGCCTTCGTCTTCATCACCAGCTACGCCACTTTCTGGGTAATCAAGAAGACCTACGGCCTGCGCGTCACTGAGGCCGAAGAAGACGCAGGGCTCGATATCTCCGAGCACGGCATGTATGGCTACCCGGAGCAGTTCATTCCGGCGCCGGAGCTGGTTGGCTACGGTGCGGCCCCCCAGTTCGGTTCGTCGGGCGTATCCTCATAAGCAGCCAAAAGGAGCTTGCGTAATGAAGAAGATTGAAGCGATCATCCGTCATGAGGCTTTCGAGCCGATCCGCCTGGAGCTGTTGGAGCTGGGATTCCCGTCGATGACTGTGCTCGAGGTGAAGGGCTCGGGTCGTCAGAAGGGGATCGTCGAGACCTACCGCGGAGCCGAATTGACCAACTACCTCCGGCCAAAGGTGCAGATCAACTGCGTAGTTTCGGACGCCGACGTCGAAGCTGTCGTCGAGTCGATCCTGAAGCATGGCCGCACCGGCGCGGTGGGGGACGGCAAGATCTTCGTGATGCCGGTAGATGCCGCCTTCCGCGTCCGCACGGGAGAGTCAGGCGAAGAGGTACTGCAGGCGCATCCTGAAGCGGTCGACGACGCCAAGTAGTCGAGCGGCCGCCTACTGGCCTTTCTGCACAACTTCGCCCGTGGCGGGGTCGACAGATGAATCCTGAGGGCGCCTCGTGACGTTCACTGTGAGCGACCCGGCTGGGATCCCGCCGCTCGCGGTGACGGCCCGCGCCTTGCCGCCCAAACCGGCTCCGGCGCGGTATTCAATCGTTCTGGTGCCGGGCTGACTTGCGCTCAGCAGCCAGATGAAGCTCCGTTCGGCACCGGCTGCCAGCGGTCCCAGCGCCCAAGTGTTGACGT
>WLNV01000249.1 GCA_009699615.1 Actinomycetota bacterium | reverse complement strand
CCAACCTCGATGCCAAGCGACCACGCTGCCGAGATGCCGTAGTTCGACGGCGTGTAGGACTGAAGAAAGAAGTAGTACTTGGGCCAGTGAAGAAACATGTCCTGGCTGAGCGGAAAGATCGAAAGGATCGTCAGCGCGACCCAGTACGCCGGAACGATGCGCAGAATCCTGCGGCGATAGAAGCGGCCCGTGTGTGGCACACCAGAGCCACCCATCTGCCCTGCTACGAACGGTCTGTAAAGCAGAAACCCGGAGATCGCAAAGAAGATCGGGACGCCTACGGCGAAGTTG
Organism: Actinomycetota bacterium; assembly: GCA_009699615.1. Taxonomy (GTDB): domain Bacteria; phylum Actinomycetota; class Thermoleophilia; order Solirubrobacterales; family Solirubrobacteraceae; genus F1-60-MAGs163. The sequence continues at coordinate 2,766 of WLNV01000249.1, read as the reverse complement.
AAGGTCCAACGCCCGAGAGCGCCGGTATTGGAGTAGTCCGATGCGAAGACCGCATGGTGGAGGACGATCAGCGTCGCCGCGATTGCTCGTAAGCCGTCGAAGAGGGGAAATCTTGGGTTCCCGGGCGGCGGGCTGAGGGCCTCCGGAACAGACTCGTCGGCGCGCGCCGTCTCGTTGATCGCGCTCACAATGCCGCTCTCAGCGATCGTGGCGGAAGGCTGCGACGACCGAACAGCGGAATCCGCGCTCAGTCATGTGTCCAGCTCTGCAATCCGCTGTCATCGAGGGCGACGTCGAGGACGTCGTGACCAAGGTCGCGCAGAGCCTGAGCGACCTCGAAACGGCTGCCAAACGGTGCGTAGAAGAGCATGAAGCCGCCGCCGCCGGCACCGGCGATCTTTCCTCCCAGCGCGCCCGCGCCGAGCGCAACCTCGTAAGCGTGATCCGCTTCGGCCGTCGCGATTAGCGGCGAGATCGCCCGCTTCGACTCCCACACCTGCCCGAGCGTCCGGCCAAACTGGTCGAGATCACCGGCCAAGAGCAACTGCTTCATCTCGACCGCGAGTTCGCGCTGCCTCCTCAGAGCCGACTGCGTCTCACCGCTGTCGCTTTCGTAGCGAGCGGTCTGGTCATCAATGATTGTCGCCGACTCGCGCGAGCTGCCCAAGTCGCATAGAACGAGGTTGTGCTCGAGCGTCGCGACCGTCGCGAGCGGCAACTTGAGCTGATTCACGACGACATCGCTTTCGCTGAACTCGAGAAAGTTGAAGCCGCCGAATACCGCCGCGTAATGGTCCTGCGTTCCTCCGGTCAGGCCGAGGTCCTGACGTTCGATCTCAACCGCCATCTCAGCCATCTGGTGCGGCGTAGCGACGCGTCCATACGCGGAAAGAAGGGCACCAAGAACCGCCACCACGATTGTCGACGAGGCCCCAAGCCCAGAGCCTGGCGGCGCTTGCGACTGAACGCGTAGATCCACCCCTCGCTCATCCGTGGCAAGTCGGCTGATCGGTCCTCGAAGGAGGTGGAGACGCTGGTCAAGCTCGCTTAGCTGGCCGATTGGCCCTTCAGCAATCAAGCCAAGGTCCAAACTCCTAATTACAAACTGGTCGTCATCGCGGATCCGCGCCGAGGCGTACGCGTAACGCCTGATCGCGACGCTGAGCACCGCGCCGCCTTCTCTCTGCGGATATGGCGGGACGTCGGTGCCGCCGCCGGCGAAACTGAGCCGCATCGGCGCGCGGGCGAATGCCGTGTGCCCCAGCCTGTCGGTTACGACGTCGAAGGAAGAAGACTTGGTTTCGGGGATACCCATCGCTGTTCGACGTTATCGGATTGGCTGCGCAGTGCCCCGCAACTATTGTTGCCCTGAGCTGCCGGCATCGCCCCGTGGCCGTGGATCCTTGAGACGCAGGAACGGCCGTTCGACGATGTAGTAGCTGGCTGCCGCGAGTGGAATCGTCACGGCTGCCGCAATCAGCGCAAATTCGCCGAACCGAAGGATCCAGCGTCCGCTGGTAATCCACTGCTCTTGGAACAGGACCGTCAGCGGACCCATCTGCCAGAGAAAGATGCCGTACGAGATAAGTCCAAGCCAAACGACGCTGCGGCCGCTGAGGAAACGGTTCGATAGCTGTGATGCCGGACCGCGGGCAACCGCGGGCACGGCGATCAGAAACGCGATCACGCCACAGACGAACCACTGGGCGAGAGCCAGATCAGGCTCAAACCAGATCCCGTCGAGAGGGACCTGCGTGATCGCGCCGAGCAGGAGGAAGAGAGCTCCGGCCGCCGTCCAACAGAGACCCGACCGCCTCGCAATCGCGTTCAAAAACCGCGACTCCGAGCCTCGCTGCTGCTGCCACGCACTCACCAAAGCGAGCCCCATCCCCAGCGCAAACCAAAACATGAAGCGAGGCAGGCCCTGAACCCAGGGCGACGACTCGCCGCTCGCCCAGGCATGTGTGACCAGAGCGGAGACAATTGATAGCGCGACCAGCAGGACGATCTCAAGTTGCAGACGAGCGTTGGCAGAACGGGAGCGGAACAGACGCGCCATCACGAATGCGTAGATCGGCAGCAGTAGGTAGAAGCTCATCTCGACGGCGAGGCTCCAAGCTTGAAACAGTCCCTCGTGCGGCGGCGACGGCGTGTAGACCTGGAGGAAGAGGTAGTAGCGCGGCCAATCGGCGAACGTTGCTGTATCGCCCGGGTAGATCGAGAGCAGAGTCAACGCGACCCAATACGCCGGCACGATCCTGAGCAGGCGGCGACGATAGAACCGAGTTGGTTTAGGAGCCTCTGATCCGCCGAGTTGCGCGTGCACATATGGCCGATAGAGAAGGAATCCCGAGATCACGAAGAAGATCGTCACGCCAACGTTGAGATTCGCTGTCCAGGCACCAAGGCGACCGAACTGCGTGTAACCGGAGAGCGAAGCCGAGTGGTAGAGCAACACGCCCAGCGCCGCCATCGCACGGAGACCGTCGAAGAGTGGAAACCGTGGATTCCCAGGCGGCGGCGTGAAGACGGCGGGGACTTCGGCACCAGGCGCGGCGCTCTCGCCCGCGGACACGGCCTGATTGGCGACAACCTCGATCTTCATCAGCGGCGACGCTAGCTGAAATCGACTGGACAGAGCGCCCGGTGTATGCGAATCTCGACTCCGAAACCTGCTCCGCTCAAGACCACAGCCGCTGCCGCGGCGCCCGCAGACTGGAACCGTATTTCAAGCCATGCACGTTCTCATCCTCACTGACCGCGACT
>WLNV01000248.1 GCA_009699615.1 Actinomycetota bacterium | reverse complement strand
TCGGAACTCAAGCCCGCGCGACCAGGCTCCAAAGTGATTTCCAGCCCGTCGGCTACGACGAGATGGCTCCAGACTTCGACCGTGCCGGCGCCCCGCGGGCGCGCGGGTGGCAGCAATCCGGTGTCTGGCGCTGCGAGGATTTCGCGGATGCGGTCGAGGGACAGCCCCGCGTTCTGCCACTTGCGGATCGTGAGTAATTGTTCGACGTGGACGGCGGTGTAGTAGGCAGCCTTCTTTTCGCCGATGGGCCGATCGACCAGCCCCTGCTGGATGTAATACCGCACCGTCCGTAGCGGTAATTCAACCAAGGCGGAAAGTTCGTCGATGGAATGACTGAGGGTGGAGTTTTCGCGCATACGTCCAATATAGACAGCAATGATGTATAAAACAAGTGTATTATAAAAGCCGCCCATCTTTCCATGCGTCGACAGTTGCCGACCGCAGAGGCTCCGGGTTTCCCTCAGCGGGTTTTCGCAGGAATGAGTCGACGGAGCGCGTACAGAATCTTGTATCGCTACCAATGATCCCCGCGTATACTTCAACCGTGCTGAAGACCGCACATCGCCGATTTAAGCGAACAACTTGCAGGGCGATTGACAAGTACTGCTAAAGCGGCGGCCCTCCCGGAAGTCCGGGGGCCGTTCGAGCAACCGAACCGGAGGGTGTAGAAATGAAGCAGCACTTCAAGGTACAGGCGACATCACCGCCTTCGTGAATCTCTAGCGACTTTTGAGCTCGTGGTCTGTGCGGGAGACGTACGTCCGCACGCGTCGTAGGCTTTGTTTTGCCTTTGACGTTCCCATTCGGGAGGCCGGCTTACGAACGCTGACTTCACGGAGGTTTCATGAAACGCAATCCTGGTTTGCGCGGGGGCCGCATCGCCCCCGAAATCGAGCGGGGACGCCTGCCGCTCATCGAGGCAGCCCGCAGCTTCAACTTTCGTCTGGGCCGCAAGACGGAGCGGGCATTCTTCTGGGTGGAGTGGGACCCGAGCGGCGGGGATCCGCTGCCCGCGGACACGGTGCTGGTGATGGCCGAACCGATGGCGGACAAGGGAGGGCGGCGATGAACGCCCCGGTTGCGGTAGCCGTATCCGCACCCCGGGCGCATGCGATCACGCAGCGCTTTCCGGGCAACGTGCGGCTGGGACTGTTCGAGGATCTGCTCGGCGCGATCTGGGCGCACCTGCAGGACTGTCTTCTCGAACCCCTCCGGGTCGAAGAAACCGAGAACGAACGCCGAGCGACCTTCATGGCCGCAGTGCGCTTTACCGTCGACAAGTGTTCGGGGCAGGTAACCGTGAGCCAGCTCACCCGGCAGCGGGACGGCACGGTGGCGTTTCAGGACCACGACGGTCAGACCGTCATAAACCTTCCGGTCAAGCTGGACGGTTTCTGGCTGGATGCGTTTCTCATCCCATGGCGGGACCGGATCGGTGAGTGCTTCATCGACCATATGCGCCCGAGCCGCGGCCCGGACTGGCTCGAGTCGATCAAGATCGAACTGGTGCGAACGCTCGCGCGCACCACGAACTGGTACCGATTGCGTTGCGAGTTGCGTGACGCGCTGCGCCTTGACCCGCAGATCATGCTCTGGTGCCGCAAGGGTCGGCCGACCTACCGTGATTTTGTCACTCAAGTCCACTACAACCAGGTCCTGGCCAATCAAGCCACCTACCAAAGCATTCATGATGACGACCCGGATCTGGTGTGGTTGTACAACTTTCTGCGTGCCGGGAAGCTTCACCCGCTGGTGGACCAACCGGTGGCCGGCATGAAGGCCTGGCTGCTCGCGCAGCACGACATTGGCGAGGCCGGCTGGCGGTTCCTGGCCCACAGCAAGGAGCAAGACTTCCGTCACATCATCGAGTTCGTCGATGAGCATGGAGGAATTAACGGGAGACACACTTACCTGGCGAAGTGGGTGCGAATGATGGGCAAGCTGCGACGCCGTCAGTCGGTGCCGCGACCCCTGTCGGGGCTGTTCGAGCACGACACCTATGAGGGATTTCGCACAGAGGCCGGGGATCGTGTCCGGTTTCGCGATGTCATCCTCCAGCCCGGGGTGCTGAGATCGATTCTGGAGGAGGGCGAGCGGCGCCTTAAGAACGGTTCGCACCGGGCCTTCATGGAGGAAGACGTTGTCGAGGTCATGACCTGGCTTCAGACGGAGTCGCCATGTCTGGACAAGAACCAGCTTCGCCAGGGCTGGAGGTACCTGGCCGAGCGTGCAGTGGCGTGGCGCGTCGAGTGCGAGGCCTACGACACCCTCAGCGATCTGACCTGGGAATCGGTGCTGCCCGAGACGCAGATCGGGCCGTGGCGGATCGTCCCGATTACGGATGCCTGGCAGCTTCGCCGCGAGGCGATCACCCGCCGGCATTGCGCCGATCAGCACCTCGAGGAGTGCCAGGCGGGCATTTGTCGTCACTTCTCCGTGCGAAGCAGTCGCGGCAAGCGGGTAGCCACCATCGGCATCGAGCGCGCGGGCGAGGGGTGGAAGGTCTTCGGCTTTCGTGGTTTCGCCAACCGGCCGGTGCGGGAGGAGTTGCGGGGGCTGGATAGAGAGCTGCTGCAGCGTTACACGGATCTGTGGCGATTGACGGTGACCACCGAATCATGACTACCGCCCCCCGACTTTACCTGGCAGGCGTTCCATCGGTCGGGCGTATGCCTTTCCCGCGAGCTCAAGGCGTGATCGACAGAAATTTCATATTGATTTTTTTTGCACATTGGCCGGTGCTTTTGCCACCTTGAATTTCCGATTTTCGTATCAAATTATGTCAACCAAAATCAAGGGCAGACGTTTTTATCTATAGACAGTTAATTGAATCATCAAGAGTTGGGTCGACACCCAAGCCAACCTGCCAAACGGGCAAGGTGGATCGCCTGAAAAGGCGGATGTGGCTCCTTGTGAGCAACCAAACGTGTCAACCCTTCTTCCGAAGGGTTTTTTTATGGATGTCGCGCCGATTTGAGCAGCAGCTTGCGGGGCGCGTAACAAATGCTGCTAAAGCGTTGGCTCTCCGGTTGCCGGGGGCCAGTGTGCAACCGACTGGAGAGCAT
>WLNV01000247.1 GCA_009699615.1 Actinomycetota bacterium | reverse complement strand
TCGGCGCCGCCTTCGCCTTGTCAAGAGCGCCACCGGCTTCATTCGCGTTAGTGCGCTCAACGCACCCGTCCCAGTCCTGACCGCTCCGTCGGACACGGTCTACCGCACCGAACCGGTGACGCTGACCGTCAAGGACTCCTCGCTCAAGAAGCGGGTCATCAAGCGCTATCGCTGGGACCTCAACGGTGACGGCAAGTGGGATCACACAACCGCGTCCGGGCAGATTACGCTCGCATTCCCGGAGAACGGAACCTTCCCGCTGACCGCTCAGTTGACCGATGCGGCCGGCGTCTCGGCAAGGTCGACGATCAGTCTCACGGTCGTCAACCGTCCCGGCGTCGTCATCGCCCGCTGAGTAGCTGCAGCACCGTCACTCCGGCCGTTCGAGTGTCGGCGTAAAGTGCTTGGCCGATGGCAGATGCGCGGCTTACAGAGATCCCGCTGGCCTTCGCGGCCACGCGCAACGCGCTCCACTCCGTCGCCGAGCAAATTGTTTCGCCGGCGCGCGCCGCGGCTACGGGCGATGAGTTCTCTCTCGTCGTAACCGCCGGCGGCTTTGGCACGCCAGCGCTACCTGGGGGTGGCTGCGTCCGTGTAGACGGCTTGGAGTTGGTCGTCGATGGAGGCGACGGGGAGCAGAAGCGCGCCCCACTGACGACCCTGCGCGAAAGTGCTGCTGCCGTCGACCTACCGTCCGAGGGGCTTAGCGACGAAGCTTTGGAGCTCGACGACGCGGCTGCTGGCCTGCTGGCGGGCGCTTACGTTCTGGCTGACGCTGTGCTGCGCGACTTCTACGGCGAGGCGCTACCGGTCGCCGCACCGACCGGTAATCAGCTTTGGCCAGAGCACTTCGATATCGCGATAGAACACGGCGACGAGCCGGCGGGTACGCGCGCGACCTACGGTCTCTCGCCTGGAGACGCCGCACACTCAGAGCCTTACTTCTACGTTGCACCATGGAGCCCGCCAAGCGATCTGACGATCTGGACCGCCGTCGGCTTCACCGGCGCCGAGCTAAATTGGTCGCAGCTGGTCGAGGCTGAAGACCCGCGCGTCGCCGCGCTCCAGTTCTTCCGTGAGTACCGCGACGCGCTGGCTCTGGGCGACTAGAACGATCGGCGGCGCCTCGTCTGATCGGTTAGCCTCCCCCGATGCTTGAAGCAGGTCTTTTTGCGGCCATCGGCCAAGCGGCCCTTGTCGTAGGTGCCCTGCTCGTTTGGCGTTTCCGTACGCTGACGCGCCCCGCGGTCGTCGGCTCCCTAATGGCGTTTGGTGCAGGCGCCGTGATCTCAGCCGTTGGGACCGACTTGGTCGCGGTCGCCTACGAGGAGGCTGGGGGAGGTACGACTGCTCTAGGTATCGGAATTGGTGGCCTCGGGTATTTCCTGATCATCACGCTGCTGGAGCGCAGCGGAGCGCGTGAGAAGCCAGAGGCACCGCTGGAACAAGCGGCGATGTCTGAGGACGGCGAAGTTGCCGCAGCGAGCCCCACCGAGGCCCGCAACCTCTTCGTTGGCATGATCGTCGACGGCGTTCCGGAGTCTGTCGCCGTCGGCCTGAGCCTCCACCTCGGCTCAGTCGGTGTCTCACTTGCACTGGTGGGCTCGATCTTTATCGCAGGCCTCCCGGAGGCGATCGGCGTCGCGGCAGCGCTGCTTGCTGGCGGCTACTCAATCTCCAAGATCCTGCTGCGTTTCAGCTACGTCGTCGTTATCGGTGCCGTCGCCGGCGTGATCGGCTACAGCGTCCTGAACAACCAGGAGCACGAACTGATCGCGCTGATCCAGTCGATCGCCGCGGGCGCGCTGCTGGTGGTAGTCATCAACGAGATGGTTCCGATCGCGATCCGCGGCGTCCAGCGATGGGCAGGCGTGCTCGCTGCATCAGGCTTCGTCTTCTCAGCAGCGATCACTTGGATCTCCGGCGGCTGATCGACTCCGGTCGGCTGGCCGCGATCGCGCAAGAGAGTAATCCGACAGCTCGCGTTGTCCGTATCAAGCTTTGTTGTTGCGCACAAACCGACCGAGATCGATTACGAGTCGATTAAGCCCGTCAAACGAGGCAGAATGGAAGAGAAACAATGGAGATGACAATTGGCCTCAAGGCCATAGCTGATGCGAGTTTTGACTCTGTAATGATCACAAGCGCTGGCCGTAAGAATGAAATCGTCTACGTGAATAGGGCATTTGAAAAGCTCACGGGCTATAAGGCCAAGGACGTCCGCGGCAAGGACCCGAAGTTCCTTCAAGGTGCAGCTACTGACCCTGCCACGATCCGGCAACTCGTCAAAGACTTGAAGGCAGGCAAGACCTTCGAGGGCCGCACGATCAACTATCGCGCCGACGGTAGTCCGTTCATCATGCACTGGCGCGTACTGCCGGTCAAGAGTGGTCGTGGCGCTTCGGCAAAGGTCGAAAACTACGTCGCGATTCAGCGGGTTATCTCCGCCTAGCCCTTCGTCTTGGGGCGAAACTGGGAGTTGTCGTAGGTGCCGACTAGACGGACCGCGTAGCCCAGATCAGTCGTGTAGGCATCAACTTTTGATCCCATCCGTCGCTCCGGGTAGCTTGGCGACGCAATGATGGCTCTTCTCTTCCTCGGCTGGTTCGCGGCCTTCGTCTTCGCGTGGACGGGGCGGAGGGTCGCCTCGGTCGTCGTTGCTCTGGTCTCGCTGCTGCTCTGTGTAGCGCTCCTGCGCCTCCACATGTCCGACGACATCAGGATCAGCCTGTGACCGGCAATTCATCGGCGCCAGTCTGGACCACGCGAAGTATCGTCCAGATCTTCAACGGCCTCGGAGCACTCACAGTCTTCAGTGTCGTATTCGGTGCCTACGGATTCCAGTTCGTGCTGCTGGAGCCGCCGTGCCCGCTCTGCCTTCTCATTCGCGTCGGGATGATCGGAGTCGGCTTCGGCCTGGCGCTAAACGTGCTCTTCGGCCCTCGCGTCCTTCACTACGGCTTGGCACTGCTGGCCGCGATGTTCGGTGCGCTCACATCGCTGCGACAGGTGATGCTCCACATTGTTCCGGGAACCGGTTCATACGGTGATCCGGCCTTCGGGATGCACCTCTACAC
>WLNV01000246.1 GCA_009699615.1 Actinomycetota bacterium | reverse complement strand
TTGAAGCTCAGGCGGCCAACGCCGTTTCAGCGCGAGTGCCGTCGATGGAGATGCTGCGCTTTGGAAGTTCCGGGACGGAGTGCGTCTCATACGCGCTTCGCTTCGCGCGGGCATTCACGGGCCGCAAACTGATCGTCCGTTTCGAGGGCGCGTACCACGGCTGGGCGGATGGAATTCACTGGTCGGCCCACCCCGCGCTCGCCGACGCTGGTCCCGTTGAGCGGCCCAATGTGATCCCTGACTCGAGCGGCATTCCCGATGAGCTTGGGCTCTCGCTGCTGGTCGTGCCATGGAACAACCCCGAGGCATTGAAAGCCGTCTTCGCTGAGCATGGCGACGAGATCGCAGCCGTAATCACCGAACCGATCATGGGCAACAGCGGTGGTCTACTGCCACAGCCGGGCTTCCTTGAGCTGATGCGCGAACTGACAACCGCATCGGGCAGCCTGCTGATCTTTGATGAGGTGCTGGTTGGCTTCCGCGTCGGGCCGGCCGGCGCGCAGGGACTATTCGGTATCACGCCGGACCTAACGGTGCTGGCGAAGGCACTGGGCGGCGGCTTCCCGGTCGCAGCGGTCGGCGGCCGACGCGACGTGATGGAGCTCGTCGCAAGTGGCGGCGTCCAACACGGCGGCACCTATAACTCCTCGCCGATGGCCTGCGCAGCAGCGATCGCCGCGCTCGAGGTAATGGGCCGTGACGGCTTCTATGAGGAGATGATGGCCCGCGGCGAGCGACTCGCAAACGGCCTCGTCGAGATCGCCACCGCGGCGGGCATCGACTCATGCTGGACCGGTGTCGGTTCGCTATTTCAGCTCTGGCTGGGATCATCTGAACCGCCGACCGACTACCGCTCGGCGCAGGCGCTCGTAGCGGCCAGCCCATTTACGACCTTCAGGAACGAGATGCTCGAACGCCGAATCATCATTCAGCCACCGCAGGAGGGCCTCTTTCTGATGTCAGCAGCCCATACAGATGAAGATATTGAGATGACGCTCGCTGCCGCCGCCGATGTGATGCCAGCCGTGGCCGCGGCGATAGCAGCCGGAGAGGTAGGTCCCGGGGGCGGGGTGCGATGAGCGTCCGCCGCGACTCCTCGAAGTCGACGGCTGGAGTTGGAGCGGCTTAGTGTCTGTCCAGGTCCCCGAAGGAATCTCCGAGGCATTTGGCGTTGAAGGCGCTGCAAATGCACCGACTAGCGCACGGTTGACCTGGCGACGGCTGCGGCGCAACCGCAGCGCGATGATCGCCGGGATCCTCTTTCTGCTGGTCGTCTTCGCTTGCTTCCCTGGTGCTTCGATCTGGTCGAGCGCGATCGCCCATCGCGGCCCAGACGCCCAGAACCTCCAGGGAACGGTTAATTCGGGTGGCAAGAAGGTCGAGGTAGTTGCCGCCGATGGCACTCCGATCGGCCCAGGGCTGCGTGGCGAGTACATGCTCGGCGCCGACTCGAACGGCCGCGACTTGATGGTCAGGATTCTGTATGGCGGACGGACCTCGCTAACGGTTGGAATCCTCTCAGCGCTGCTCTGCACGTTCTTCGCGTTGCTGCTGGCGCTGCCGGCCGGATACTTCGGAGGGAAGACCGACTCAGTCATCTCGAGCACGCTCGACCTGATTTGGTCGTTCCCGGTCTACCTGCTGGCCGTCGCACTTTCGGCCTCGCTGGTGGTCAACGGAATCAACGTCGGCTGGATCCACATCGGCTCGTCTTCATTGCTGATCCCGATCGTCGTGATCGCCGTCGTTTTCGTCCCCTACCTCGCCCGGCCGATCCGCTCCGAAGTGATGGCGCTGCGCGACCGCGAGTTCGTTCAAGCAGCAGCGGCGCACGGCGCTGGCGCGACGCGGATCATGGTGCGCGAGATCTTGCCCAACGTCTTCGCAACGACGCTGGTTCTCTTCACCCTGATCGTCGCCGGCAACATCCTCGTCGAAGCGGCGCTCTCGTTCCTTGGCGTTGGCGTGCCGGTCCTCACGCCCTCGTGGGGCAACATCATCCAGCAGGGCTATACGACGATCGTCACCGCACCATGGCAGACGATCGCGCCTGGGCTAGCGATCATGTTCACGGCGATCACGCTCAATGTTTTCGGCGACGGCCTCCGTGATGCGCTCGACCCACAGGCCGAAGTGCGCGGGATTGAGATGCGATGAGCTGGCGCTTCTGGCTACGCAAATTGGGCAGCCTGATCGCGGTGCTGTTCGCGATCTCGGTGCTCGTCTTCGTGATCTTCAACGTGATCCCCGGCGGCGACCCGGCGCTAAGGATGGCCGGTCGCCACCCCAACCCCGAGAACGTCGCCCAGATCCGCAAGGACTGGGGCTTCGACAAACCGCTCTACGTGCAGTACGGCGAGATGATGAATCACCTCTTCATCTCACGCGACCTGATCTCCTACCAGGACCGCACCGAGGTGCTGCCGACGATTCGGCGCGCGATCCCGAAGACGCTCTCGTTGGCGCTTGGCGCGGCCGTTATCTGGCTCTTCTTCGGAGTACTGCTGGGGGTGATCTCGGGTCTACGCAGGGGCCGCTGGCAGGACAGCGGCCTGACTGTGTTGGCGATGGCCGGCGTTTCAATACCGGTCTTCTGGCTTGGCGCAGTGCTGCTCTACCTGCTGACCTACAAGTGGCACTCGTTCCCGCTCTTTAGCTGGATACCGAGCGGCGGGTACGTCCCTCTGAGCGACCCGGTTGGCTGGGCCAGCCACCTCTTCCTTCCGTGGATCTGCCTCTCAACCATTTCGATCGGCTTCTACTCCCGCGTCGTCCGCAGCTCGCTGATAACGACGCAATCTGCCGACTCGGTGCGTACCGCCAATGCGATGGGCCTTTCGCAGCGGCGCGTGCTTTGGAACCACACGCTGCGGCTGTCGCTGCTTCCGATCATCTCGCTCTTCGCGCTCGACCTCGGCGCAGCGATCGGCGGCACCGTGATCCTCGTCGAGCCGGTCTTCGGAATCAACGGCGTTGGTGCCTACGCGCAGCAGGCCGTCGCCCACCTCGACCTGCCGCCGCTGATGGCGCTGACGATGTACGGCGGCTTCCTGATCGTGGTCATCAACGCCTTCGCCGACGTACT
>WLNV01000245.1 GCA_009699615.1 Actinomycetota bacterium | reverse complement strand
TCAATGTGGGGGAGGGCAAAGTGTTCGCTGCCGCCGATTGAGACCCCGTCCGCGCTGTGGCCCATGCCGGTGTCGAAGCTTCGAACCTCTTTCGCTCCGCGCTCAGTGACGATTCTGCCGCCGCGCCAAGCAAACGAAGGCTCGAACGCGACGCCTGCGGCGCTGGCCCGCGTTCCGCCGCTCATCCCTGATGCAGAGCCGCCGCCTGCGTTCTCCCAGCAGTAGCCAATCTCAACCCGGTGGGCCGCGTCGCCCGCCTCGCGCAGCGCAAGCGCACCGGCCAGGTTGCCTGGCACGTAGTCGTAACCCATCGCCGTCAGCAGCACGATCCCCTCGGAGTGGGCTTTGGGGCCGGCCTGCTCGAAGACACGGCGGATAAACGGCCCCTCGCCGGTCGAATCGAGGTAGTGGGCACCGGTGTCCAGGGCGGCGTCCAGTGCGGCTTGGCCAAAGCGCATGAACGGGCCAACGGTGCTGACCAGGACGTCGCCCTTGCCAACCAATGCGCGAACGCTGGCCGGCTGCTCAACGTCGGCGACTGCTACCTCGAGTCCGCCGAGCTCGGCTGCGAGTCGCTCGAGCGGTTCGCGGCGGCGGCCAGCGAGGACCGGCGTCATCCCACGCGCCACCATCTCCCGGGCAGTTAGGTCGCCGGTGTAGCCGCTGGCACCAAAGAGGACGATTCGTGAGCTCATCTGGGTAACCCTATCCTTCGGGCCAATGGATGAACTTGCCCTTGCCGAGCGCCTGATCGCCTACGACACCTCGAAAGAGGATGGCCTGCGCGCCGCCGCCGAGTTCGTCAAGGGCTGGTTGGAGACGCGAGAGGTGCGGGTAACAGGGCGCGATCACGAGGGGCTTCCGGTGATAATCGCCGACGCCGGGCCGCTCGAAGGGCCGCTCGTCGTTCTCCACGGACACATCGACGTCGTGCCGGCTTTCGCCGAGCAGTTTGTTCCGAGGGTCGAAGGGGACAGGCTGATCGGGCGCGGCGCCTACGACATGAAGGGCGCGCTGGCGGCGCTGATCTGCGCCGTCCATGACGCCAGCCTTCAAGATCAGGTCCGTGTCAGGTTGATCTGCGTTCCCGACGAGGAATCGGAGAACGTAGAGAACCGCTCGACCGACGTGCTCGTGAAGGAAGGAATCGACGCCGATTTCGCGATCACCGGTGAGCCGACCGACCTTCACATCGGTGTTCAGGCGAAGGGTGTTCTTGCGCTCAGGCTTGAGGTTGTCGGCACGGCCGCTCACGGTTCGACGCCGTGGCTCGGCGACAACGCGATCCTCAAGGCGCATGATCTCTATCGCCGGATTGAGACGCTGCCCTTCAGTCGGCAGTCATCCGACCTGTTCGACAGGCCGTCTATCAACCTTGCCCGTGTTACCGGCGGCGACGCCTTCAACAAGGTTCCCGACCGCTGTCTGATCGACGTCGACATTCGATACCTGCCGGGGCAGGACCCCGACCTGATCCTCGAACAGATTTCACGGATCGACGATCTGACCGTCGTGCGCAAGTTTCACCGCGTCCCGGCGATCGTCTCACGGCAGGATCCGTACGTGCTGGCGCTCCGGGCTGCTGTCAGCTCGGTTCGCGAGGGCGAGGCGCTCTCGATCGGGCGCGACGGCGCTTCGGACGCGATCTCGTTCCTTGAGGCCGGGATTCCAGCGGTCGAGTTCGGCCCCGAAGGCGGCGGCCATCACGGCCCCAGCGAGTGGGTTTCGATCTCGTCGCTCAAGCGCTATCGGCAGGCGCTGGCTGTCTTCATACGCGATCTGCCCGGATATCTGGGCGAGTCGGGTGCGTCGCCAACCTTGCGCGCCGTAGACGGCTGATAGCTGCGGCGGCGCCAACCGGCGGCTCCGGCGGGTCCGCTCGCTAGGCTCCTTGAGGAGCATTTCGCCTGTGACTACCGATCCCAACACACCGCCGCGGCCTGGTCGCGGGGTGCTCAAGAAGGGTGCCCTCGCCGGCCTCTTGATCGTCCTGCTGACTGCGACGACGGTGGCCTCTGCTGCGCTGCTCGAAGTAGACCAGCTCGTCAACATCGTTCGCACCGAGGGGCAGACGATTCCGGGCGTCAAGAATGCTCTCGACAACGTCGACGGCGGCGGCCCGCAGACGATCCTGATGATCGGCTCCGACCGTCGTTACACAGAGCGCAACGCGAAGGGTGCTGGGCGCTCAGACACGTTGATGCTCGTCAGGCTCGATCCAAATAAAGAAGCGACCGCAGTGATGTCGATTCCGCGCGACCTGAAGGTTGACATCCCCGGCTACGGCAGCGACAAGATCAACGCAGCGTTCTCGCTTGGCGGCCCGAAGTTGACGCTGGAGACGGTTCGCAACCTGCTCGGGATCGAGATCAACCACATCATCGAGATCAATTTCGGCGGCTTCCAGCGCGCGGTCAACAGGCTCGGCTGCGTCTACGTTGACGTAGACCATCGCTACTACCACTCGAACGAAGGGCTCGCACCGATCGCGCAGTACGCCGAGATCGACATTGAGCCCGGCTACCAGAAGCTTTGTGGCCAGCAGTCGCTTGACCTCGTTCGGTTCCGCCACGCCGACTCGGATTTCGTGCGCTCAGCCCGGCAGCAGGACTTCCTGCGCCAGGCCAAGGGCCAGTTCTCGCTCTCGTCATTGCTCGGTGACCGTCAGGAACTGGTCAAGATCTTCGCCCGATACACGCGCACCGATGTCCGCTCCAATGACGCGATTCTCCAGCTGTTGAAGCTTGGTTTTCTCTCGTCGAAGAACCCGATCCGCGAGGTCCACTTCCCCGCCGCGGACATCGCCGGCGGCACATACCTCGGGATCTCTCCGTCGGCGCTGCAGACGGCGGTCGATGAGTTCCAAAGCACAACGGCGACAGGCGGGGCCAGCCAGACTGGCGACAAGAGCAAGAAGGGCAGCAAGGCCCGCAAGAAGCAGAAGAAGAAGTCGTCAGGCGCGCTGCCTGCTGGCGTCGTCGCGGCCAAGAGCGAGGGCGAAGCGCAGGCAATCGTCGCGGCGTCCAAGAGTCCGATGCCTGTCTACTTCCCGGCCAATCGTTTGGCCAGCGGCAGCTACAGCTCGGGTGAGCCCGATT
>WLNV01000244.1 GCA_009699615.1 Actinomycetota bacterium | reverse complement strand
TTCGCAGTACATCTCCAGGGGACGACAGGCTTCGACGTGGTCGGATCGTGGGGGTGGTTGCGAGCCGAGGTTCCCGGAGGCCTCGTAAATCACCGGGAAAACCATATGTGCGGACTCTCACGAGTACGCCCTCGCCGCCTAGCACACCGCTAGCGCTGTGAGGTTCGGAGCCCGGCCTGCCGGCCGTCGGGATTTCCGGATCAAACGCCGGCTTACCTGGGGAGGATCGTCCTCGCCAAACTGGGGAAATCTTTAGAGGACTGGCTTCACGCAACCCCGCCGGCGAGGCGAGCGCGAAGTGAGATTAGAGCGCCGGATACGCTCGTAGACATCACCTCTTACGCGACCGCGGACGTGGGTTCGATTCCCACCGTCTCCATCTGCAGCTCGGTGCCGACCGAGCGCGAGCGTATTTTCGAGCGACGTTAAGCGGTCTTATGCGGGGGAGTCAATGGCCGATCGGCCGGAAGGTCGAAAGGCGGGAGCCAGCGGCGCGACGAGGCCTGAGATTCAGGCGCTTCGTGCCCTCGCGGTCGCGATTGTCGTTGTATTCCACTACTGGCCGGGGCTGATCAGCGGCGGATACGTCGGCGTCGATGTCTTCTTCGTGATCTCGGGCTTCCTGATTACGGGTCATCTGGTTAGGGACCTTGAGCAGAGAGGACGCGTTTCGCTGCCTGGTTTCTGGGCGAGGCGGGCACGGAGGATCCTTCCGGCGGCGCTGCTGGTCTTGGCATTCTGCACCGTCGCCACGCTCGCGATAGTTCCAATGAACCTCTGGGATCAGTTCTTTCATGAGATTCAAGCGAGCACGCTCTACGTAGAGAATTGGTACCTCGCGCATCAGGCGGTCGACTACCTCGGCGCCGAGAACCGCTTCTCGCCGGTACAGCACTACTGGTCGTTGTCGGTTGAGGAGCAGTTCTACATCGTCTGGCCACTCTTAATTCTGGCCGTGACGGTCGCGGTTCGCGGCGGCAGTCCGGTGGCGCGTCGACGAGCCTTGATGGTTTTGATGTTGGCGCTCTCCGCAGCCAGTCTTGCTTTCTCGATCGCAGAGACGGCCGCCAGTCCCGCTTCGGCGTTCTTCATCACGCCGACGAGGATTTGGGAGTTCAGCGTCGGCGGAATCCTCTCAATGGCTGCCGCGAATCGCGTCAGGGTCGGAGTCCGGGCCGGCGTCTCATGGGCCGGGCTGGTGATGATCCTAGCCGCGGCTTTCCTCTACACGCCGAACACTCCGTTCCCCGGCGCCGCTGCGCTGCTGCCGGTGGCGGGCGCGCTTGCCGTGATCTGGGCCGAAAGCCCCAGTCTGCGCTGGTCGCCGCTCAGTTGGATGCGGCGGCGGTCCGTGCAGTGGCTCGGGGATCTTTCCTACTCGGTCTATCTCTGGCACTGGCCGCTCTTGGTGCTCGCGCCGTTCCTGTTGCTGACGGAGTTGACGACGCCGATCAAGCTGCTGCTGCTGGCGTTGACGCTGGTGCTCGCCGCCACGACCAAGCGTTGGGTTGAGGATCCGCTCCGCTCAGGCCCGCTACTCGCGGGTCACCGCCCTCGGCGCAGCTTCGTCGTTGGTCTCGCCTCAACGATCTTGGTCTTGCTCTGCTGCGGTGTGGCACTCCAGCTCCTTCATGCTCGCCAGGCGGACGGCGCGCAGCTCGCACGCAGTCTTCAGCAGGCGGGCACGAAATGTTTCGGCGCCGCCGCACGAGACCCACAGCACCAGCCATGCATCAACCCCGATCTGCGACTCAGCGTGGTTCCCGCTCCTGAGGGGGCGAATGATTCCGAGATGCTCGCCTACCGCAGAGAAGCCGGATGCAGCGGCGGGCTGCAACATCAGTCGACGCTGTCGATCTGCCATCTCGGGGTCGCCCCTAACGGTGCGAAGCGGCAGGTCGCTCTCATAGGCGACAGCCACTCGATGAGGTGGAGGCCCGGATTCGGTCGACTCGGACGGATCCTCGGTTGGAGCGTCAGCTCGATCGTCCGCTTCGCTTGTCCGCTGCGAGGTGGTCCCGTGAACGCGCAGTGGGCCAGCGAACTTAACGCGTGGTTGAGGGCGAATCCTCAGGTTGACACGCTCTTTCTTTCCGAGTCGGCGGAGTGCAGCAGACACGCCGTTGCGCCGGCAACACGTGCTGCTCGAATTGCGAAGTATCAGGCGCTGTTGACCAGCTATCCGGCCTCCGTCAAGCACATAGTCGTACTGCGCGACAATCCTCGTACCCGGGTCGACATGTTGGACTGCGTCGAACGGGCCCGCGGTGACGGGGTCCCGGCCGGCCCGGCCTGCGCGGCGCCACGAGCCGAGGTGCTCGCGCCCGACCTGCTGGCGCTCGCCGCGGGCTCGCTGCAGCTACCGACGGTTGGCGCCGTCGATCTCTCGACCTACTTCTGTAGCGCCGTCAGCTGTTTTCCGGTGGTTGGAGGTGTCCTCGTCAACTCCGACACTCACCACGTGACTGCGCTCTACAGCCGCACACTGGCCCCATTCTTGGGCCGCGCGCTTGACGCAGGCCGCTGGCTCGAGCGCTGACAGGGCAGTACCGCCTTGGCAGTTACTGCCTATCTGCCATCCGTACTTGACACATTGAGCGTCGGCGCCACCGTCGCTACAGTCGCTGCTCGATGGATCCAGTTATTCGAACCGAGGGTTTGACGAAGGTTTACGGTGAGGATCGTGGGATCATCGACCTCTCGCTGGAATGCAGCAGGGGTGAGATCTTCGGCTTCCTTGGGCCGAACGGATCGGGCAAGACGACGACGATTCGGACTCTTCTCGACCTGCTTCACCCGACTTCGGGGCGGGCCGAGATATTTGGGCTTGACAGCCGCAGCCAGAGCCGCGCGATTCGCGCCAGGGTTGGGAACCTTCCGGGCGGGTTCGCTTACGAGAAGCACCTGACGGGCCGCGAGCTGATCGAACTCTTCGCGCGGCTGCGCGGAATCAGTGACCTCGGGCGAGCCGAGGAGTTGGCGCAGCGTTTCGATGTTGGTCTTGATCAGCCGCTGAAGCAGCTCTCGCGCGGCAACGTGCAGAAGATCGCTCTGATTCAGGCTCTCTTCCACAGCCCCGAGTTGCTGATCCTTGACGAGCC
>WLNV01000243.1 GCA_009699615.1 Actinomycetota bacterium | reverse complement strand
CGGTGATTCCCTGGCCGCCAAGCCAATCGGTGCCATCGAGCAGTCCGAGCGATGAGAAGAGCGAGTCGATCGAGAGCGCGCTAAGGAACTTTGAGCCATAACCGTCGGGCGCGAGCAGATTGGTCCAGGCGAACATCCGCATGATGTAGGAGATCCAGAACGGCAGGATCAGCAGCACGACAACCAGCCCGCGCCAACGGCCAGCGTGGCGCGATGCGTAGTAGGCGACTGGGTATCCGATCAGCAGGGCGCCGATGATCGCCGCTGTGATGTAGATCACGGTGCGAACGACTACAGACCAGTTCTGGCCGCCGGGGATTACCGACTCGATCGCCTGAACCAGGTAGCCGACGTTCCAGTCGAGCGGGTTCCAGTGCGGGATCGGCTGGTAGAGCGTGTTGATGTTGCCAAGCCCAACGCTGATAACGGCATAGAAGGCGACAACAAAGAAAAGCCCAAGCCAGACCATCCCTGGCGCGGCAAAGAAGCCCCAGATCCTGCGCTTCTGCATCTTTAGCCCGCCCGGAACTTCGACCAGGCCTTCTCCCAAGTCTGCTCACCTTCAGCGGTCAGCGTTAGGAAGCCGTTGCCGGCCGCGTAGGCCTCCTGAGTGACGACCGCGTTGCTCAGAGACTTCGGCAGGATTCCCTCGTCGAAGAGCTTCGCCGCGTTGAGCGACTTCTGCGGTGGCTGGTAGCCGACGTAGTTGACGAAGTTGTCATAGGCGACCTGCGGTTCCATCATGTAGTTGAGGAAGCGATGGGCGATGATCGGCTTCTTTGAGGCGGCGGCGACGGTCAGGATGTCGTTGAAGACCGGGCCGCCCTCGGGCTGGTACCAGTACGACATCACCGAGGCGGGGGTGCCCTTGGGTAGGTAATTGATCGCGCCGGAGAGCAGATCCCCCGACCACATCTGGCCGATCGTGATGCGCCCCGCCGGCAGCGTCTCGTAGGCCGAGATCTGCACCTTTGGGCGCACGTTCTTTGCCAGCTCGTCAAGTCCCGCCAAGGCGAGGTTGACGATCTCTGGCGACCCGGTGTTGATGTTTGGCTGGCCCGCGCGCAGCATCGCCATTCCAAGTGCCTCGCGCTTGTCGTCAAGCAGCTGAGCCTTGCCGCGCTGACTGGTCGCGTCCCAGAGCGCGTTCCAGCCGTTCTCAAGGCCGGCTGGATCGACATCGACTTTGTCATTGCGCCAGCCGATTCCGGTCGTGTAGACGACGTAAGGAACTGTGTAGCGCGAGTCAACGTCATAGAAGGGGCTGTGGATCTCTTCCCAGATGTTCTTCTTGAGGTTTGGCACTAGCTCTTCGTTGAGTGGCTGGAGCAGCTTGCGTCCAACGAGCTTTGAGAGCTGGTCTGGGGTTGAGACGATGACGTCGAACTCCAACCCGGCTGTGCTCAGCTTCGAGAACGCTTCATCGACACTGTCGAAGGTCGTCACCTTGACCTCCACGCCCTCCCGCTTGCCGAACTCCTTCAGCACATCGGGGTTGAGGTAGTCGGCGTAGTTGTAGATCTTGAAAACGCCCCCCGTCTCTGGCTTGTCTGAAGCTGAGACCGGCTCCTGAAAGCGGGGGAGAGTTACCGGGTAGTCGCGCCGCGCGAGTGGGATGCCTGCAGAGTCGACCGGGCCACCAGCGGTTGGGTCGCCTAGCAGTCCAGGCCCGCCGCTGCCGGTGCCATCTGCCGCAACTGGCGTCGTCGTGTTCTCACAGCCGGCAAGCCCCGCGAGTGTCGTCGCGCCAAGTGCAGCTGCGCCGGTGCGGGCGAAGAGCGAGCGGCGCGAGAGGCCGGGCTTTGGATCTTCAGGCGCCGGGGTCAGAGGACTATTCCTATCGCCAATCGCTGGTGGGTGTCAAACGGCAGAGAGGAATCACGTGCGCGCTGGGATCTCTGCGCCTAGCGCTTCGAGGTAGCGCTGGGCGACAATTACGTCGAACTTGTGGCCTACATCCTCCTGCTTCGTGTAGCGGCCGGCTGGCAGCGTGCCGTCGCCGAGGCCCTTCTGGGTTAGCTCGCAGACGCCCCAGTCCTCGCGGTTGACTTGGTCCCAGAACTCAACGGCGTCGCTGGGGTCAAAGTCGGCCGCGGCAATCGTGCGGTCTTCAAAGAGCCATTCGCAGGTCACTTCGGTGCGGTTTGGCGCCTTCGGCCAGAGCGTGTGCAGCATCACGTAATCGGGGTGAAGCGAGACCATCGCGTTAGGGAAGATCGTGAAGTAGAGGACAGTGCGCAGGTCCGCTTCGCCGAGACCTTCGATCGGCTCGCGGTGGTTGCCGCCACCATTCTTGCCCATCGTCTCGGCGTCCTCGGCCAAGTCCATCGAGCCGCCGCACCACGCGCCGTCGCCGCTCATCGTCTCGCCGGTCAAGTAGTGCGACAGGCGGTTCAGTTCGGGGTGGATGCCGGGGCAGTGAAGGCATTCGCTGTAGTTCTCAACGATCGTCTTCCAGTTTGCGTTCACCTCGTAGACGACCTTGGCGCCACGGTTCAGTTCGCTGAGGCGGTAATGCGCGAGCCTTTCGGCGAGGTCACCGATGTGCTCGGCCGGTGGGCCAGCCTCACCTGAGAGGTCGATCAGCACGAGCCCCTCGACGACTGCGAGGTCAACCGGCAGTAGGCCCATGCAGCTTGCGTCAAAGTTGTCGAGGTCGTCGGTGAACGGCGCGTTTGTCAGCGAGCCGTCGAAGCCGTACGACCATGCGTGGTAGGAGCAGCGCAGGCGGCGGACCTGGCCTTCCGGCTCGTCAACGATCTTTGCGCCGCGGTGGCGGCAGCTGTTGATGAAGGCGCGTGGGAGGGCATCATCGTCGGCAACGACGAGCACGCTGGTTGGGCCTACTTGGGCTGAGATGTACTGGCCGCGCTCACGTAGCTGACCGGTATGGCCGACGCAGACCCAACCGGACTGAAAGAAGTTCTTCTGCTCCCAGTCAAGGACCGACGGGTCGGTGAACGCGCTGCCGGGCAGCATCGTTGCTTCGGAGAGGCGCGTGCAGGTGCGCTCTAAGTCGGCTGCTGTGAAGGGGAAGGCAACTTCGGGCATCTCTCTCACTCCTCGGTAACGCATCAGGCTACTGACGACAAAGTCAGGAAT
>WLNV01000242.1 GCA_009699615.1 Actinomycetota bacterium | reverse complement strand
GTTGAGGCGGCCACTGGCGACTTTGTTTGCCAGCTGCGGGTCGGCAACCATCGCGCGCGTCATCCCGATCGCGTCGGCCTCGCCGCGGGCAAGCATCAGATCGGCAACTTCCGGATCGGTGATCCGCGTCGTCGCGATCACTGGCAGGCCAACGGCCTCACGGACGCTTCCCGCGAGCGCGGCGATCGTCTCGTGGCCGACAGGGGCCGGTGGTGCGATCCAGGTTGACCCGCGGTAGCTCGAGGAGTCACCGATCGAAGTCGAGACGTAATCGATCAGCCCAAGCTTGCCAAGCGCTTCGAAGACCTCTAGAGCCTCGGGCGCGCGCAGGCCAGCGTCGGTGACGCTGTCGGCCGTCATTCGAACTCCCAGCGCACGGTCGCTGCCGATCCCTTCACGCATCGCTCGCAGAATCTCGACCAGCAAGCGCATCCGGCCTTCGAGGTCGCCGCCGTACTCGTCGTCGCGCAGGTTCACGCGCGGCGAGAGGAACTGCCCTGGCAGGTAGTTGTAGCCAGCGAGAGCTTCGATCCCATCAAGCCCGGCCTCGCGCGCGTTGACCGCACTAATGCGGTGACCATCGACGATCTCGTCGATCTCGCCCTTTGTCAGCGCACGCGCCTCTGTGTGGAATCGCGGGCTGGGAACGGCCGACGGCGCCAGCGCGGGAGGACGGTACCCACCGGTGATCTGTTCGCGGCCACCGTGGCACAGCTGGATGAACAGCTTTGCCCCTTCGCTGTGCACGGCGTCGGCGATCTTCGCAAGCATCGGCACCACTTCAGGGCGGTATGCAGCGATCTGATGGTCGCTGAGCTGGCCGCTCGGGTCGGGCGAGCTTGCCTCAACCGAGAGCAGTCCGGCGCCACCGGCGGCGCGCGCCTGTTGGTAGGCAACAAGGTCATCGGTCGGCAAACTGTTAGCGACCAGACTCGTCTGGTGCGAGGTCGAGACGATTCGGTTGCGAATCTCGACCGGCCCGATCTGCAGCGGTGCAAGTAGATGCTCGAAGCTCATCGACCTGGCACCGGTTCGAAAGCGGGGGCCGGAAGTCCGAGCGCCGCAGCGGCTGCGCTGCGGCCGGTCCGGACCGCCCCCTCCATGTAGCCGCAGACCCACTGGTCGGAACCACAGACGTAGAACGGGGGCTCATGCGTACCGTGAAGCGGGCCGACGCCGAGCACGTCGCCGACTCGCCACTGCGTCACGTAGCCCTTGGTCCAAGGGTCTACGCCCCATGGCCGGTAGAACATCTCCTGCGGGGTGAGCATTCCGTCACCGAAGATCCGCGCCAGCTCACGCGTAATGTCGGAGCAGACATCGGCCTCGCTGGCGGCGGCGAGCAGGACGCCGATCCGCTCGGGGCCGATCAGCGTCGAGACAACAGCGGGCGGTGCCTGCGTCCAACAAGAGCCAACCAAGCCTTCACCGTAGGCGAGACCGTTGGCGCCGACCTCTTCCCAAACAGGCGACGAGTAGCCGGCGACGAACTTCGCCGTGACGGCGCTGCGCTGACGCGCGAGCGACGTCAGTCGCGCATCGGATACGCCGGTGATCTCGATGTCACGCAGCGGCCCGACCGGCATCGCGCTGATCACTGCGTCGGCTTCGAACTGCTCGCCGCTGACGAGCGTGACGGTGCAACCGCCCTTTGAGATCGAAACCTTCGCGACCGGCGACCCGAGCCGCACGCGATCGCCGAGCTCTTCGGCCATCCGCAGCGCAACGCTGGCCGAACCTTCGGCGACGCGCAGCCCTTCCCAGCAAACGTCGTCATAGAACCCGCTTGCTCCTGCCGCAGCCTGTTTGCGCAGCTCGGCCAGCAGCGAAAGCCGCTCTGGGGAACCGTCGGCGAGGCCGAGGTGGAAGAGCGCGCGCTCACGCACGACGGCCTCGTCGCCGCCGCCAGCGCTGCGTAGCCAGTCTGCGAGGCTCGTGTTGTCGAGCATCGCCGCGTCGGGGTGCGACCACGGATCGGCCGGGTCAACCGTCGCCGCCAGTTCGCAGAACTTGGCCTCGACACGATCGTGGTTGGCGCGCTGCTCAGCCGTCATCCAGTCGCCACGGGAAACACCCTCGATCAAGTCGTAGCTGTCCTCACCGCTCGCTTCGACGTAGCTCGATTCGATCGTCAGCCCGAGCTCGGTTGCCAACCCCAGATAGCCATGCTGAAACTCGCCGGTTAGTTCCCCGCCGAGCTGCACGAGCCGCCCGTCGGCGAGCGTCGCCTGCTCAACGCGGCCGCCGACGCGGTCACGAGCTTCGAGTACCAGTACGTCGCTGCCAGCCAGCGCCAAGTCGCGCGCAGCGCTCAGCCCGGCAAGTCCAGCTCCGAGAACGATCACGTCATGACTCATGAAGAAGCTCCTCAATCGGTTGGGTCAGCAGCACCCACTCTCCTGACTAAACCATCAGACCACAGAATCGCTTGGCCGTGCAAGCTGGACAGAGGTCTAGAATCAGCCGATGGCGACGAAAGACCTGCCTGCCGCGGCGCGCTTGATCGTGATCGGCGGTGGCGTTCACGGTCTCTCGACGGCTTGGCACCTCGCGAAGGAACTGACTGCCCGCGGCGATCAGCCGGACGTGATTGTGCTCGAGCGTTCGCTGATTGGCTCCGGGGCATCCGGAATCTCCGGCGGCATCGTTCGCAACTACTACCGCTCCGAAGCGATGACGGAAGTAATCGCTGAATCGGTGGGAATCTTTGAAAGCGACCCGGAAGGCTTCGGCTTCCACCAGGTCGGTTACCTCGCGGTTGTCCCCGAAGCGCAACGCGAAGATCTGGAGGCAATCGCTGAACGCCAGCGCGAAGTCGGCTACGAATCGGAGCTGGCGAGCGGCGATTCGGCCTGTGCGGAGTATCTCGAATGGCTCTGGCCCGACGTCAACAGCGAAGGCGTCAAAGCTGTGCTGCATGAGAAGCGCAGCGGCTGGGCTGACGCAATCGGCACGGTCCGCAACCTCGCCCGCCACGCGCGTGAAGCGGGCGTACGGATCTTCGAAGGGGTAGAGGTGACCGGCCTCGAGTACAGCGGGACTGAGGTAAGCGAAGTGATCACAAGCGCCGGGGCTATCCGCTGCGAAGCGGTGGTTGGAGCAACCGG
>WLNV01000241.1 GCA_009699615.1 Actinomycetota bacterium | reverse complement strand
TCGCCAGCCGCGATCCGTTCAGCGCGCAGGCGCGCTTCCTCTTCGGCTGCCTTGGCCTGCTCAGCCTCTTCGGCTTCGAGCGCCTCTGCGACCTGTGCATCGTCGGCGGCGCGCAGGTCGACGACCTCATCGAAGCCGGCGACGCCGCCCTCAGTGCTGGTCAGTTCGAATTCTTGCTTGAAGGTCTCGAGCTGCGCTACTGGCACCTCGAGCTGGTGAGCGATCCAAGCGTCGGTACGGCCTTGGCCGACCCAGACGCGGATTTGGTTGAGTTGTGGTTTCAAAGATTTTCTAGCCATTAGGCGCCTGACCCTATCGGAGCGGCGAGCCTGCGCGTCGCCCGGCGCCGCGCGGAAGCTGCAGAACCGGCACTTGCGGCAGGGCGAGCTGCGCTGGTAGGTTCGCGTTGCAGGGCCGAAGTGACTATCTAAGGAGAGCTAGAGATGCTTGTCTTGTCGAGGAAAACCAATCAGAGCATCATGATCGGCGACGAGATTGAGATCACGGTTCTTTCGGTCTCCGGCGAGAAGGTGCGCCTCGGCATCAAGGCTCCGCGCGAGGTGCCGGTCTACCGTGACGAGGTTTACGCCCAGGTGGCAGCGCAGCAGCTAGAGACAGACCCGGCGGGCCTTATCCCATAACGATGTAGAGCGTTTCAAACATCGCCACGGTGACGACTACGGCGGTGGCGATCAGCAGCAGCACGAGCATGCCGAAGCGCAACGTGCCATGACGGTGCTGGCGGTCGAGCCGACGGACCCTGATTCGTGTTTCGGCACGCTCATGGATCTCGTGGCGGCGAACCCGGTCGGCGCGAATCTCGGCACGGAACTTGGCCTCAAAGTCGCGCAGACTCTGACGGAGGTGAGTAGCCATCGGGGCCGATGTTAGCGGCAGGACCCCCACAGACCGAGTCGCTCGCTGTGAGCCGCGTTGCGCAATTGTGCGAATTCGCCCGCATGGAGCGTGTTTGGCGGGAATACCATCGTTTTGGCAAAGCCGCGCCGAACCAGGTCGGCGTTCACGAACAGCTCCTTGCCGGTTTCCGACCTGCGGTAGACGTAGGCCAGCAGCCGCCCGTAGCGGTCACGCGGCTCTGCGCCGACGACGAGCCGAATCGGCGTTCCGCTCGGCAGCAGCCGCTCGTTCTCGTGGCTCGCCTCGGGGCCAAAGCAGGCGACGTCCGCGTTCGGTTTGACGCTCTCCGGAGTGTCGATGCCGATGTAGCGGACGCGCTCCTCGCGGCCGCCAAGGTCGGCGATGATCGTGTCGCCGTCAACGACGCGCACGGCCGTTCCGTCGAGCTGTTGGTTGGGGCCGAGATCCAGGCCGCCGCATCCGCTCGCAGCGACGAGCAGCAGGGTCGCCGACAGAAGCGCGACCACTGACCTGCGCCGATTTAGGCTCGCGGAATCGATTGAGCGACGCTATCGCGGCAGGAGCCAGTTCGATCCAGCCACGCACGACTGAGGTGTCGCACTCACCTATTAGACGCGCTTTCGCGCGGGCCCCGCGACTCTCTCAGGCGATTGTTACGTCGTCCGAGAGGTAGACGTCTTGGACGGCATTGAGGATCTCAATCCCTTCCTTCATCGGACGCTGGAAGGCCTTGCGGCCGGTTATTAGCCCGGTGCCGCCGGCGCGCTTGTTGATCACTGCTGTTGTGACGGCCTCGGCCTTGTCGCTCGCACCGCCGGAAGCGCCGCCGGAGTTGATCAGCCCTGCGCGGCCCATGTAGCAATTGGCTACCTGGTAGCGGGTGAGGTCGATCGGGTTGTCGGTCGTCAGCTTGTCGTAGACCAGCGGGCTTGTCTTGCCGTAGGAGACGCCGTTGGCGTTGAGCGCGAGGTAGCCGCCGTTGTTCTCAGGCAGTTTCTGCTTGATGATGTCGGCCTCGATCGTCGTGCCGATGTGGTTGGCTTGGCCGGTCAGGTCGGCAGAGACGTGGTAGTCGGTGCCGTCAACGACGAAGGCGCTGTTGCGCAGGTAGCACCAGAGCACAGTGAACATGCCGAGCCGGTGAGCCTCCTCGAAGGCCGCCGCTACATCAACGATTTGGTGGTGCGACTCCTCGGAGCCGAAGTAGATCGTCGCGCCGACGCCGGCCGCACCGATGTCGAATGCCCGCTGAACCGACGAGAACATGATCTGGTCATAGGTATTCGGATAGGTCAGGAACTCGTTGTGGTTGAGCTTGACGATGAACGGGATCCGGTGCGCGTACTTGCGCGAGACGGCGCCGAGTACTCCAACAGTGGAAGCGACCGCGTTGCAGCCGCCCTCAACCGCAAGTTCGACGATCTTGCCGGGATCGAAGTACTCCGGATTTGGCGCGAAGCTCGCGCCAGCGGAGTGCTCGATCCCTTGATCGACGGGAAGAATTGAGAGGTAGCCGGTGCCGCCCAAGCGGCCGTGGTCCCACATCTGCTGAAGGTTGCGCATCACCTGAGCGTTGCGGTCGCTGTCGGCGACGATCCGCTCGTTGAAGTCAGGGCCCGGAAGGTGCAGCATCGAAGCGTCGATCGTTGTGCACTTGTGGTCGAGCAGCGTCTTGGCGTTGTCGCCGAGCAGTTCTTCGAGCTGGGAAGAGGTCATCGATTCAGTGGCCACGTCAGTTATCTCCGTATCGGGTAGCGGGAAAGCAGCTCGATCAAGCGTACCTGCGATGGCCCCCGACTGCCGAGCGCACGGGCCGGGTAAGATCGCAGCGTCGATGCCTGATGCCCCTGATCTGTTCGTCGTCTGCCGTTCATGTGGCGCGGAGGTTTCGAAGTACGTAACCGAATGCCCTTACTGCGGCGGTCGTATGCAGAAGCGTGCGCCGAAGATCGCCCGCGGTCAGATAGCGGCAGGCGGACCAAAGCCGAAGCGCCAGCGACAGCGCCGTCGGCGCGATCGCGGAAGCCGCTCGTGGTCGGCTCGGCCAGTCGTCTCGGTCTCGTTGGCTGTCGCCTGCGCGGTTGGCTCGATCCTGCTCGTGCCGGGCGTGGTGTCGGCGATCCAGGTTGGCGTCGTCGGGCAGCTCGATGGCCAGTGGTGGCGCCTGCTGACGGCCTCGTTCTTCGCCGACAACCTCTGGTATGCGGCTGCCGGCGTAGTTACCGTCGCGCTGTTCGGTGGATTGAT
>WLNV01000240.1 GCA_009699615.1 Actinomycetota bacterium | reverse complement strand
GATTCGCTAGAGTCAAAACTTGACACCCTGTCAAACCCGTCTCAGGAGAGCGTCCAGATGACAACAACCGCCGGTACCGACTTGAATCAGATCGACCTCAGCGACCTTTCGCTTTGGGAGGACGGCCCGCCCCACGAGGTCTTTGAGCGACTGCGCAACGAGCAGCCCGTTCACTGGAGTCCACTCGAAGGGTTCGCCCACGAGGAGGGCTTCTGGTCGGTCACGCGCTTCGAGGAGATCGCCTCCGTTGGACGCGACTTCGAGACCTTCTCGTCAGAGCTCGGCGGCATCCTCGCCGTCAACCAGTTCCTGCCGGACGACCAGATTCCCGAGGACGCTCCCGACGAGCCGCTCTATTTCATGCGGATGATGTTGATCGCCCAGGATCCCCCGCGCCACGACCGCCTCAAGGCACTCGTTCAGCAGGCGTTCACGCCGAGGCGGGCGCTCAATCACAGCGACAGGATCCGCGAGATCGTCAACCTCGTCTATGACAACGCGCTTGAGCGCCACCCCGACGGAAAGATCGACCTCGTTCAGGACGTTGGCGTATATGTCCCGGCGATGGTGATCGGAGACATGCTCGGCGCACCGCGCTCCGACGCCGACAGACTCGTCGACTGGACCAACCGCACAACGGCCTTTGAGGACCCGCGCGTAGTTGGCGACATGAACGACACTTGGACGGCGCTGAAAGAGGTCTTCGAGTACGTCTGGAATCTTGTTGAGGCACGCGGCGAGGAGCGTCAGGACGACCTCACTAGCGCACTGCTCGACGCTGAGGTTGATGGCGAGAAGCTGACCCCGGAAGAGATCTGCATGTTCTGGTTCCTGCTGATGGTCGCGGGCAACGACTCAACCCGCGCAACCTTCTGCTCGGGCTACCTGAGCCTGCTCTCCGACCCTGAGCAGATGGAGATGGTCAAGAGCGGGTCGGTGCCGTCCGAACAGGTCGTCGAGGAGTTCGTCCGCGTCCACCCCGCCTTCGCCTACATGCGGCGGACAGCAACCAAGGACACCGAGATTGCCGGCCAGCCGATTGCCAAGGGCGACAAGGTATTGATGTGGTACGTCTCCGGCAACCGCGACGCAAGCGTCTTTGACGACCCCCACCACTTCGACGTTGGCCGCACGCTGAACGAGCACCAAGGCTTCGGCGGAGGCGGTCGCCACTTCTGCCTCGGCGCCGGACTGGCCAGATTGGAGATGAAGATCTGGCTTGAGGAGACGATGCGCCGCTTCCCTGAGATGAAGCTCGACGGCGAGCCAACGCGGCTCAGCTCGACCTTCCTCAATCAGTACCGAACAATTCCTGTAGCTGTCTAGTTACTGCTGAGGTCAGTGCGACGCGACGATTCGAAGCCGTCCGTCCTCGCGAACCTGAAGCGCCCAGAACAGCAACGTCATCGTCGCCCCGACTGCGATCAGCGCCCAGCCGACAGCCGGCGGGGCGCTGTCAAAGATCAACGACAGGCAGCCGCTGGGGATGAACCAGAAGCTGATGTCGCGCAGCAGCGCCCAGATGCCCGGGAACGGCGGCTCTCCTGCCTGCCGCGCGAGCGCGCGGCGGTCGAACCAGATCGTCGCGTTGAAAGCGACGATCAGCGGAGCGGTCTGCAAGATCCAGCCGGTCCAAAGGTTGGTTGCGAGGTCGGGCAGCACGAACTCGCCGTAGAAACCCGCCAGCGCGGCGAAGGTGAGCGCCAGCGCCCAGACCGTCGTTCCAACACGGTCGAGATGCGCGCGCAATTCCTCGCTGGCGTTGGGGAAGCGATTGATCGTGTACTGACTGGTGAACGGCCTGCCGATCGCCAGCGACCCATAGGCGAGCAGTGCGACCGCAACGTTGGCCACCTCATCGGCGTGATCGTTCAGCCAGCTGATCACGCTCGGACCGGCAAGGGCGGCAACGACCGTCAACGCGATGAAGAAGACAAGGTCCGAGAGCTCAAGGACCTTGGCCTCCTCTCCACGTAGCTTTGAGGCCAGCACCAACCCCGCCGACAGCCCCAGCGAAACGACCGACGCCCAGAAGAACGTAAGCGGCCCGACGAGGAACGCGATCGAAAACCACGGCAGCAGCCCGGTGACGGGGTCGTCGAAGAAGAGAAGCAGCCCGTCGGGGCGATCTGGGTCGGCGCCACGGCGGCGAGCGGTGAGGCGCACGGGGAAACTTCTACCACGCGGAGCGGCCCATCTGGCCGACAAGACGACGAACTGCCACACCGTCGGCCTGCGCGTGGTACTTTGCGACTTCGCTCGGCTTGTCGCCGGGATCTACAGGGGAGAGAAGATGCTGAAGAACCGCTTTGCTGTTGCCGCGATCACTGTCGCTGCGCTAACGCTGATTCCTGCTGCTGGCGCAGCCGCATCGGGCTGCGATCCGCTCGACACGCGCTCCTGCATCCTGCCGTTCCCGAGCAACTTCAACACCGTCGCCCAGAAGGGCTCCGACACCGGCCTGCGCCTCAACTTCAGCGCCAGCCAGTTCCCCAAGAACAACAAAGGCAAGTCGGGTTTCGCACCGGAGCTGAACCGCAACGACGGCTTCAGCCCCGGAAGCGCGCTACTGACCTACGTTCCCGGAATCGACATGGCCGCCAGCGGCGCCGTCCCGATCACCGACATCGCCCAGTACTCGAAGGCCAACGCACCGATCGTTGTAATCGACGCCAAGACCGGGCAGCGCCAAGCGATCTGGGCTGAGCTCGACACCCACGCCGACGCGATCAGCGAAGCGAAGGGCCAGCTGCTGATGATCCACCCGGCAAAGAACTTCATCGAAGGCCACACATACATCGTCGCGCTGCGGAACCTGAAGACCAGCGCCGGCAAGACAATCGCTGCAGGCCCCGCCTTCGCGTCGCTACGCAACGGCAAGCCAACCGGCGCAGTCAAGGCTCGCCGGGCCGGCTACGAGAAGATCTTCAAGACGCTGACGAAGGCCAAGATCGCCCGTGCTTCGCTCTACCTCGCATGGGATTTCACGATCGCCAGTGAGCGCAACCTCTCGGAGCGCGCGCTCTCGATGCGCAACCGCTCGTTCGCCGCACTCGGCGACAGCAACCTCGCCGACGGCAAGGTTGCCGGCAAGGCGCCCGTGTACACGATCGACAAGACCGAGGACTACACGGTT
>WLNV01000024.1 GCA_009699615.1 Actinomycetota bacterium | reverse complement strand
CGGGAAGACGATCGTCCCCGCCGCGACTATCGCGGCCAGCGCTACGAGCAGGATTGCCGGCCACGGCAGCGAGGCAATGCGGGCTTGCAGCGAAGGCGGAGAAGGAGCAGTGGACACGAGAGTCAATGGTTGACCGCAGCCGGACAGCCTACGATCGGGATGGATACTACGCCGCCGCCTGACAGGCAGCGCTCGCTGGTCGCCCCCTTTCAGCCCGAAACGGGTGCGACCCGTACGATTAGGCGTCGATGAAGCTGATCATTCAGATTCCCTGCCTCAACGAAGAGGCGACCCTTCCCGAGACGCTCGCCGACCTTCCGCGTGAGGTTGACGGCATAACCGACGTCGAGTGGCTGATCATCGACGACGGCTCGACCGATTCAACGATCGACGTCGCACGAGCAAACGGCGTTGATCACATCGTTCGGCTAACCAACAACCGCGGCCTTGCGGCAGGCTTCCAAGCCGGCCTCGATGCCTGTCTCAAACTCGGCGCCGACGTGATCGTCAACACCGACGCAGACAACCAATATTTCGGCGCCGACATCCCAAAGCTGGTCGAACCAATCGTCGGCGGACGGGCAGACATGGTCGTCGGCGACCGTCAGACCGACACGATCTCGGAGTTCTCGCCGCTGAAGAAGCGCCTGCAGAAACTCGGCTCGTGGGTTGTCCGGCAAGCCTCCGAAACCGACGTGCCAGACACGACCTCAGGATTCCGCGCATACAACCGCGAAGCGGCGTTGCAGATGGCCGTCGTCTCACGCTTCACGTACACGCTTGAGACGATCATCCAGGCCGGCAAGCTGCTCGTCGCAGTCGAAGACGTACCGATTCGGACGAACCCGAAGACACGCGAGTCGCGACTCTTCCCATCGACCTGGTCCTATGTTCGCCGCAATGGCATCTCGATCTTCCGCATCTACGCCCAATACGAGCCGATGCGGGTCTTCTTCACAGCGGCAGTCGTGCTGGGAGTGGGAGCGCTGATCCCGTTCACGCTCTTCTTCATTAATTGGGTTGAAGGGGACGGAGCCGGCCACGTTCAGTCGCTGATCTTTGGCACCGTGCTGTTCAACGCAGCCGTCGTGATGGGAGCATTGGCCGTCATTGGCGACCTGATGCACGCGCAGCGGATCATGAGCCAGCGGATCTTTGAGCGAGTGCGCCGCGTCGAGCTGGAACTTGGCGTCCCACCATCGCACTACGAACCGGGCGCGAGGCCCACAGGCCAGGCGCCAACCACGGGCGCGCACTCGGCGCCTCCTCCCAGCGAGGAGCTGGGAGAGGGCGAGCACGAGGCGATTCCGCGGTGAAGCCGCGCGTCACGGTCGACAGCGAAGGAACCGTCACCGGCAACACCTACGACAAGTACGGATCGAAGAACCCGATAGTCCGCCGCTTGATGGCGAGCTTCCATCGCGACCTTGATGCCTGCTACGCGACGATCGCGCCAACCTCGATTCTTGACATCGGCTGCGGCGAGGGCGTACTGACCCATGACTGGGCCGGTCGGCTTGGAACCGGTGGCCGGATTGTCGGAACCGACCTTGACGATCCGCTGTTGCACGCGCACTGGGCGAAACGCCACGCTCCGAACCTCGAGTACCGAGTGATGAAGGGCGAGCGGCTCGAGTTTGCCGACAACGAGTTTGATACCGCTACGGCGATCGAAGTGCTCGAGCACGTCGATAACCCGGAGATGGTGCTCTCCGAGATGTCGCGCTGCGCCAAGCGCTGGCTGCTCGTTTCGGTCCCCCGCGAGCCGCTTTGGCAGCTGACGAACCTCGTCCGCGGTGCATACTGGAGCGACTTCGGCAACACCCCCGGACACCTCAATCACTGGTCGAGTCGCTCGTTCCGCGAGTTGCTCTCGCGCTACGGGGAGATCGTTGAGCTGCGGCATCCGTTCCCTTGGACAATGGCGGTGGTACGTCTCCGTGACTGAAAGAACGGTCAAGACGGATGAAGTGACGCCGGGTCAGGGCGGCTACGTGAGCGGGGCGCGTGTTCTGGCCGTCGGGGTCGGCGCGACCGGGCTACTTACGTTCGTCTACTTCTCGCTCTCCTCTCACCTCCTCTCGGCGACCGCCTACGGGCAGCTGAGCGTCCTCTGGGCCGCCCTCTTCATCGTCATCTCGGTGATCTACCGGCCGATCGAGCAGCTGCTGTCGCGGACTATCGCCGACCGCCGTGCGCGGGGCGCCCACGGGAACCATCCGCTGCGCGGCCCGATGCTGATTCAACTTGGGTTCGCCCTCGCATTCCTGGTCGTCGCGATCGTTCTGAAACCAGAGATCGAGGAGCTATTCGGCGGTTCGGAATCGCTCTACCTGATCTTCGTCGGCGCGACACTGGCCTACGCGGCGAGCTACTTCGCGCGGGGCTACTTCGCCGGTCACCAGTGGTTCGTCCTTTACGGCGGCCTGATGCTGTTCGAGTCCAGCGCAAGGGTCTGCTTTCCTCTCGCAGTCTTGGTTGGGATTACGAGCGGGCAGGATGCGATTGCTTTAGGAATCTTCGCCGCACCGCTTGCATCACTTGTGGTCGTACCGTGGGCGATCGCGCGCCATAGCCGACTCGACCGTGATGCGCCGGTCGTCGAGGTCAGCTCGGTCGTTGGCACCGGCGTTGGGTTTGCCGGATCCGTCGCCGTGATTCAGCTCGGTGAGCAAACGCTGCTCAACGCTGGCGTGCTCGTAGCCGACTCCGTCGCCGGAGCGGCGACAGCGGGCGCCGTCTTCAGCGTGCTGCTGATCACACGCGCACCACTGCAGCTCTTCCAGTCGATTCAGACCACGCTCCTGCCGCATCTGACGGGCCTTGAGGCGACCGAGGGCGGTGAAGAGTTCTCTCATGCGATCAAGATCACGGTCCGAGCGATAGCCGTCTTCGCCGGGTTCTCAGCGCTGCTGATGTTGCTGATTGGACCAAGCCTGATGCAGCTCTTCTTCGGAGACGACACGATCTTCGGCCGTTGGGGACTGGCCGCCGTCGCGGTCGGGATGGGCTTCCACCTTGCAGCCGGCACGCTCAACCAAGCGGCGCTTGCCCGTGGTCGAGCAAGAGCGGCGAGCATCATTTGGATGCTGGTCGCTCTTGGATTCGTCGGCTGGATGTTCGTGCCGCTGATCTCTTCGGCTCTGCTCCGTGCAGAGCTTGGATATCCGACAGCAACGGCGATTCTCTGCGCGCTGCTGTACGTCCTTTATCGACAGCCGCCGCTGGCTGACGCTGAGCTAGTTCCGGCTCGTCGCAGCGTCGAGGATGTCATTGAAGGCTCGGGCGGGATCATCCTGACCGAAGATCGCTGAACCTGCGACAAGCCGCGTGGCGCCGGCCGCGACGCAGAGTCCTGCTGTCTTGGCGTCTACTCCCCCATCGACCTCGATGATGACGTCGTCGCCGACGATCGCCCTCAGGCGGGTGATCTTCTCGATCGAACTTGCGATGAAGCTTTGCCCTCCCCACCCCGGGTTGACCGACATGCAGAGCGCGACGTCAGGCTGGACCTCTTCGTAGATTGCCAGCGGCGTCGCCGGGTTCACGGCGAGCCCGGCGTGGCATCCGTGCGAGCGAATCAGCTCAAGCGCATAGTCGACGGCTGGTGTCGCCTCGGCGTGGATGATGATCGTTCCGGCGCCCGCTTTTGCGAAGGATTCGACTTGAAGAGTTTCCGGCCGATCGACCATCAGGTGGACTTCAAGATGGAGTCCCATATCCCTCAGCGCCTCGCAGACCTGAGGCCCCATAGAAAGCGGCGGCACGAACTGCCCGTCCATCACGTCGACGTGGATGATTGCCGCGCCAGCATCTTCGACGAGCTTCACCTGGTCGCGTAGCGCACCGAAGTCAGCGGCGAGTATTGAGGGTGCGATCTCAACGTTCATTGTCAAACCTCCACCAGCATTGATGTTCCGCAGTGCGAGCACTCGGTCGTCGCGGTGCTGGACATCCGCACGATTGTCTGATGCTCGCCGCAGCCAGGACAGACGGAACGCAGCTCGTAGCGATGGAGGCAGTAGACGCAGCGATAGCGACCGGGAACGGTCGTCGGACGCAGCCACGGTTCATGGCACCCAGGGCACTCCAATCCGAGCGACGGTTCGGCCATTGCGCTGACAATAGAACGCCGCGCCCCGGAATAACGGGATGCGTCATTCGCCACGGCCGCGCTGGAACTCTTCCCAGCTCATCGCGCGAGCGCCTGGCGGCACCACCTCGTCATAGATCAGCCGCCCGTCGTCGAGATGGGCGCTGCGAACGCCGAGCATCTTTCCATCGTCCAGCTCGACCCTCGCGCCGATGTGGGGCGAGAGAGCGCGGACAACGCGATCCTGCTCGGACGCAGTTAGCTGCGGGTCGAGGATCCGGTCCGCAGCCGTGATCTTTTCGGCGTACGTCACCCCCGCCTCGTCCTGCTCGACGAACGGAGAAGGGCTCTCCAGCGCCGCAACGAGCAGTTCAGCACCTCGCTGTTCGAGCCGCTCGCTGAGCGAACCGAAGGTGTCCGAATCGAGGATCGGCTCACGCGCCGCGGAGCAGACCGGGCCGCAGTCAAGGCCCTCGACAAGGCGCATAATCGAAACCCCGCTCTCGGAGTCCCCGGCGATGATCGCGCGTTCGATCGGGGCTGCTCCGCGCCAGCGCGGCAGCAGCGACGGGTGGACGTTGAGGATCTCGTAGCTTGAGAGCAACGGCTCGCGTATCAGCGCGCCGTAGGCACAGACGAGAAGCGCGTCCGGTTCAGCGGCCGCGATCAGCTCGCGTGCCTGATCGTCGTTGACGTCTTCCGGCTGAGCGACCTGAATGCCAAGATCGTGGGCGGCATCGGCGACCGCCGGTGCCGTCAGCTTGCGGCCGCGCCCTGCGGGCCGGTCAGGTCGCGTGATGACGAGCTCGGGAACCGTTCCCGCTTCAGCGAGCCGGCGGAGCAGCCCTGCAGCGAACGGCGCCGTTCCGAGGTAGACGGTGCGCATGGAGACTCCTAGAAGCCTGATTCGAGGTCACGAAGCGTGCGCATAGCTTCACGGCGCTGGCCGCGCGTGGTCCGATCGATAATCAGCACGCCATTGAGGTGGTCGAGCTCATGTTGAATCACGCGGGCCTCCAGACCTTCAACCTCAAGCTCGATCGGCTCGCCGAAGCGATCCTGCGCCGACACGCGAATCTGGGCCGGCCGGGTTACTTCGACAACCACCTGCGGGAGGCTGAGGCAGCCTTCCTCGAATGTCTCCTCCTGATCCGACTCCCAGTCGATCACAGGGTTCACTAGCGCCTCAAGCGGCCCGTCCTCGTCAACCCGGTAGACGAAGAAACGGCGCAGCAACCCAACCTGGTTGGCAGCAAGCCCAACTCCTACGGCGTCCTCCATTAGGAGTCCCATCCTTTCGACCTCGGCGCGCAACCCGTCGTCGAAAGTTTCAACCTCAGCGGCCCGCGACTTCAAGACCGGGTCGCCGAACTTGCGCACGTGCCGGAGCGCAGCCTCGCGGCGGGCGAGCATCTCCGGGTCGAGCTCAGGCGGCTCGCGGCGCAGCTCCTCAGCTTCTGTCTGGTCGTTATCGGTCATTGGCAAGAGCAGATTCTAGAGGGGCTACAGGCCGCTACTGCGGTTCCACATCAACCGAGATCGAGACCGACTTGCGCCCCGCTCCCCTCGCGATGCTGCCAACTGCCAGGTTGACGGCCTCGACCGCCGTGCGGCGATCCTCGGCTTTGATTACGACCTGTGAGCGTTCGCGACCGCGCAGCCTGAAGAGCGGGGCAGGGCCGAGCGAGCCCGGGAGAAGCTCTTGGAGCTCGGTCGCGGCCTGTTGCGCTGCGCCGGGCTGAGGAGACGCACAGACGATGCGGATAAGCGTTGAGAATGGCGGATAGCGAAGCGCTTCGCGCCGCGCGAGCTCTTCGCTGAGGAATGTCGGCGCGTCATGGGCCGCGGCCAGCACGAGAGCCGGAGCATCCGGGGTCAGACTCTGGACGATCACGCGACCTCGGGCGGCGCCACGGCCGCTACGGCCAGCTAGTTGCGTCACGAGTGAGAACGTCCTCTCCTCTGCACGAAAGTCAGGAAAACGCAAGGTCTGATCTGCGTCAACGACGACGCCCAGCTCGACGTCTGGAAAGTCGTGGCCCTTCGCGACGACCTGCGTGCCGAGCAGAATCCCCTCATCGGCCTGCTCGAATGCGCGAAGAACGGCTCCGGCGTCGGCTGAATCACCGTCGAGCCTGAAGACCTTCCCGGGCAGCTCGGTCTCAAGCCGCTCGGTGCCCGTACCGTGGCGCGCGATCGACACTGAGCCGCACTCGATGCAGCGATCCGGCACGCGCTCTCGGTGGCCGCAGTGGTGGCAGGAGATCGAACCGCTGGCGCGATGCAGCACGAGCGTCACGTCGCACTGCGGGCATTCCCAAGCGTATCCGCAGCTTGAGCAGCTGAGATAATTTGACCAGCCACGGCGGTTGAGCAGAACGATCGACTTGCGCGAATCGACGAGCGCTTGGAAGGTGTCGGGGTGGAGAGCGCCCGAAGCTCCGCGCAGATCGATGATCTCGACCTCCGGAAGCGGCAGCTGGTCGACGCGCCTGGGAAGACTGAGGCGACGGAGCCGGTGCCAACTCTCCGCTCGGGGCGTGGCGCTGCCGGCAACGAGCACGGCGCCGTGATCTGCCGCCCGCCGGGCCGCCACGTGACGCGCGTCGTAGCGCGGGTCGCCCTCATTCTTGTAGCTGCTGTCGTGCTCCTCATCAACGATGATCAGCCCGATCTCGCTCAGCGGCGCGAAGACCGCTGAGCGCGCTCCGATGCAAATTCGCGCTTCGCCGCTTCGAATCCGCATCCATTCGTCGAAGCGTTCCCCGGGCGTTAGCTTCGAATGGATCACGGCGACGGTCTCGCCGAAGCGCTCCGTGAAACGCGAGATGATCTGCGGCGTCAGCGCGATTTCGGGGACGAGCACAAGCACCGTCCTACCCGCCGCCAGCACTTCGGCGGCGGCCCGCAAGTAAACCTCTGTCTTGCCTGATCCCGTAACCCCGTGCAGCAGCAGCTGCTCACCTTGGTCGGCGGCCAGCAGCTGCTCCAAGGCGGCTTCCTGATCGGCCGTTAGAGCGGGGCCGCTCGCTCCGGAGGCCTTGCCTACCGAAGCGTGTTGCGGTGCGCGGCGATGGGATTGCGGCTCCAGCCGAACAAGACCGCGCTTCTCGAGCCGCCTCAGCGGCGCGACGTCACCGCCGGCGAGCCGCGGCAGCGTGCTCAGCAGCTGGCGCTGGTTGTCGTTCAGCCTCTCGCCTTCGGCAGGCTCGCGGGCGGCGCTGGCGTAAAGCACGGAGCGCTCTTTGACTCCGCGCGGAGGCAGCATCAGCGAGTAGGCGCGAGCTGGCGTTGAGCAGTACTCGTCTGCGAGCCACGGACCCAGTGCGACCAGATCAGGTGGCAGCGAGGCGGGCAGGACCTGCTTCGGTTCGCTTAACTCGTGTTCCGATGAGTCCTTCAGCGCCGTGACCACTGCCAGCAGATCGCGCCCGCCGAACGGAACAACGAGAACAGAGCCGACCTCTACCCCCTCCGGACAGGCGTAGTCGAACGGCCCGCGCAGGACGCGGGCCGTCGTAATCGGCTCGACCTGAGCAACTTTCGGCACAGCGGCGACGATAGAGCGCGCGCGGGATGGGTCGGGCTGGCCGATCTTCGCCGCGCGCGCTAGATTTTGTCAATGGACCTGCACCCTGGCGAAGAGGTGATCTACAGCGGCCACCCGAGCTGGCGCTCGATCAAGGCCTTCTACCTGAGCGGCATTGCGATCGGCTTGGTCGTGGGCGTCCTTTGGTGGCTGATCATCTCGCCGGTAACCGCCGTTCTCGTCTTCGCCGTCATCGCTGCGGCAACTATCGGCGTCGGACTACTGAAGCGTGTCTTCACGATCTACATGATCACCAGCGACCGGCTTTCAATCCAGCGTGGAGGACTCTCGAAGCGGGTCGAACAGACTCGGATCGACCGCGTGCAGAACGTTTCAACCAGCCAATCGGCCTTCGACCGCCTGTTCAAAGTCGGCACGGTCGACTTCGACACGGCCGGAAACGAGGGTGGCAACCTCCGCTTCGAAGGAGTCGATGATCCCCCGGCCGTTGCTGCTGCTATCGATCAGGCCCAGCGTCTTCACGCCGAGCAGATGCAGCGCTCAGGCAGCGCCAACGACGGCCTCTAGAGCTACTCGCCGGCAGCGGCGCGGAGCGCGTCGGCGCGGTCGGTCCGCTCCCACGTGAACTGCTTCTCGTTGCGACCGAAGTGCCCGTACGCAGCGGTAGCCGAATAGATCGGGCTATGCAGGCTCAGGTACTCACGGAAGGCGGCTGGCCGCAGGTCGAAGTTCTCCGCGACGAGCTCTTCGATCCGTGCTCGCGGAACCGTCTCCGTGCCGAAGGTGTCAACCATTACCGAAACCGGATGGGCGACGCCGATCGCATAAGCGACCTGGACCTCGGCGCGCTCAGCGAGACCGGCAGCGACAATGTTCTTGGCGACATAGCGGGCTGCGTAGGCCGCCGAGCGGTCGACCTTCGACGGGTCCTTGCCGGAGAACGCGCCGCCGCCATGGCGAGCCTTGCCGCCGTAGGTGTCGACGATGATCTTGCGACCGGTCAGGCCGCAGTCGCCGACCGGTCCACCGATCACGAAATTGCCGGTCGGGTTGACCAGCAGATCCTTGCGCAGCTGCTCGGCGTCGTACATGCCCTCAGGCAGGACGGGAACGACCACGTGCTGCCAAAGGTCATCCGCGATCCTCCCGGCTGGCGTGTCGGCGTCTTCGTCGTGCTGCGTTGAAATCAAGACCTTCTCGATCGCCACCGGGCGATCGTCTACATAGCGGACGCTTACCTGCGTCTTGCCGTCAGGGCGAAGGTAATCGAGCGTGCCGTCCTTGCGGACCGCTGTGAGGCGCTCGGCGAGCCGGTGCGCCAAGTGAATCGGCAGCGGCATCATTGAGTCGGTCTCGTCGGTCGCGTAGCCGAACATCATCCCCTGATCTCCAGCGCCGGCCTTGTCGAGCGGATCTTCGTCACCTTCGCGCGCTTCCAGTGCCTGATCAACGCCCTGCGCAATATCAGACGACTGCTGCCCGAGACGGTTGATGATTTCGACGACGTCGGCGTCGAACTCTTTGTCGAACCCGACATAACCAATCTCGCGAATCTTGTCGCGTACGAGCTTGTCGACGTCGATCTTGGAGACGTCAAACGAGGTTTCGCCGGCGATTACAACAAGGTTGTTGTTGACAAGCGTCTCGCAGGCAACTTTCGCAAACGAATCCTGCGCCAGAATCGCGTCGAGGATCGCATCGGAGATCTGATCGGCGACCTTGTCGGGGTGACCCTCTGTTACCGACTCGGACGTGAAGAGGAAGCTGTTCTCTTGGCTCATAGGTACCGGAGCGTAGCGGCCGACGGACGCCACGCGGAACGCAGCACTGCAGCTTGCCGACCGCCTAACGCTCGGAGCGGCGCTGTTTGCGTTCGTGGATGTCGATGATCAGTGGGACGCCGTCGAGGCCGTAGCGGGCGCGCATCCGGTTTTCGATGAAATAGGTGTAGTCGCGCGTCACCCTATTACGCCTGTTCACCTGCAGCGAAAAGCGTGGCGGTGAATCCTCGATCTGCGCCAAGTAGAGAAGCTTCAGCCGTTTTCCTTGCCTCGCTGGCGGCTGACGCTCGGCTACAACTTCGGCAAGGAAGCGGTTGAGCTGCGGCGTTGGGATTCGCTCGGCGCGGCGGTCACCGAGAGCGACAGCTTCGTCGAGCACGCGCGTGACGTGGCGCCCGTCCTTCGCGCTGATCGTCATCAGCTTCGGCCGCAGGCGTAGCTTCTTGGCGACCTTTGCGCGCTCGTGATCGAGCGCATCCTCGTCGAGCGGCGTGACATCCCACTTGTTGAGAGCCATCAGGGTCGCGCACCCTTCCTGCATCGCCAGCTCGGCGATGCGCAGGTCCTGCGAGGTAACTCCGTCGGCCGCGTCACAGATGACGAGCGCCACATCGGCGCGCTCAACCGCCCGCTGAGAACGCAACACCGTGTAGTACTCAAGGCTGTCGGAGAGCTTCGATTGGCGGCGCATTCCGGCGGTATCGATCAGCGTCAGCTTGCGTCCGCCGACCTCGATCGGCATGTCGATCGCGTCGCGGGTCGTCCCTGCGATGTCGCTGACGATCGTCCGCTCGGAGCCGACGATCTTGTTCATCAGCGTTGACTTGCCAACGTTTGGCCGGCCGATGATCGCCAGGCGAATCGGCGGATCGAGCTGTTCGCCTTCGTGTTCATCCGCGTCGGGCAGCATTGAAACGATTCGGTCCAGCAGGTCGCCACTGCCGAGCCCCTGCGCTGCTGAAACCGAGATTGGCTCACCGAGCCCCAGACGATGGAACTCTCCCGCCAGCGGAATGTCCGAAAGCACATCCGACTTGTTCGCCGCCACCAGCACCGGTAGCCCGCTCCGACGCAGCAGGTCGGCCATCTCTTCGTCTCCGGGCCGCAGCCCACCCTTGACGTCGACGACGAGCACCGCAAGCTGGGCTTCCGATAGCGCAGCGGTCGCCTGGTCTCGGATCGAGCCAGCGATCGGATCGGGGTCAAGCAGGTCCATTCCGCCGGTGTCAACGAGAGTGAACTGACGCCCGTTCCATTCGCAGTCCAACTCCTTGCGGTCGCGGGTCACTCCCGCGCGTTCATCGACGACCGCCTCACGCGAGCCGCTGAGACGGTTGACAAGTGAGCTCTTGCCGACGTTCGGATATCCGACGATCGCGACCCGAGGACGGCTCATCTGGGTTCCCCCGCTCCAGCGCGCTCGCCGGCTAGGTCGACGATGCGGGCGATCACTTCGTCCGCGCTCAGCACCGTCGTATCGAGTATTACGGCGTCGTCGGCTGCAGCTAGAGGTGAGAGTTCGCGCTCGCCATCGCGACGGTCGCGCTGCTCTTGCTCAGCGAGAACTTCAGCCAGCTCGCGACCGGTCTGCTCGGCACGTCGTCGTGCCCTTTCGGAAGCGTCGGCCGTGAGGAAGATCTTCAGCTCGGCGTGCGGCGCAATCACTGTTCCGATGTCGCGGCCCTCGGCGACCCAGTCACCACTCGCGAGCAGCGCCTGCTGACGCTTCGCCATCGCAGCGCGCACTTCGGGTTCGGCGGCGACCTCGGATGCCAGCTCAGTGATGGCGGGCGAGCGGATCTCCTCTCCGACGTCCTCTCCATCGAGCATCACAGCCTCAGTAAGCCCTATCTCCAGCGCAGCGGCGTCGGCCTGCGGGTTACGCAGGCGAGCCAGCGCGACGCAGCGGTACATCGCCCCAGTATCGAGGTAGGTGAAGCTCAGCGTCTCAGCGACGGCGCGCGCAACTGTTGATTTTCCGGCCCCTGCGGGTCCGTCTATCGCCACAATCATCCGACTGAACGTAGCGACAGGTCGATCTCAGCGCAGTGCAGCGATGTCATCGAGGAAGCTGGGATAGGAAACGGCGGCGGCATCGACGCCACGCACCTCGACCCCTTCGCGTGATGCCAACCCCGCAACAACGCCGAGCATCGCGATCCGATGGTCGCCTTCAGAGTCAACGGTTCCGCCACGCAGGAATCCATGCCCGTTGACGACGAAACCGTCCGCGGTCGCCTCGGCCTCGCCTCCGAGGTCGTTCAACACTTTGACGACGGCGCTGATGCGGTCCGACTCCTTCAGCCTCAGCTCACCGGCGCCTTCAACGCGTGTCTCGCCTTCGGCGAAGCAGGCCATCAGGCCAATCAGCGGCAGTTCGTCAACCGCCAGCGGTACCTCGGTCGCCGTCACCGTCGTTGGTTTCAGCGGCCCCGCAGTCACGTCGACGTCGCTGACCGGCTCGTCCTGCGGAATAACGCCTTCTTTCGGCCGTGACTCCAAGTCGGTGACGATCACGGCGCCCATCCGCTTGGCGATCTCGATGAAACCGCTGCGCGTCCAGTTGACCGAGCAATTCTCAACAAGCAGTCGCGATCCTGGCACCAGAACTGCGGCCGCGATTGCGAATGCAGCCGAGGAAGCGTCGCTCGGGATCATGATTTCGTCGGGCAACGTCAGTTCGTCGGTCGGGAAGACCGTAAGCCGGTCGCCCTCGCGCTCAATCTTCACTCCGGCCTGGACCAGCAGGCGCTCGGTGTGATCACGGCTTGGATCCGGCTCGGTGATCGTCGTTGGCCCCTCTGCGAGCAACGCCGCGAGGGCGATACAAGACTTCACCTGAGCGCTTGCCACCGGTAGCCGGTAGTCGATGCCGGTGAGAGGTGCCCCTTCAACGCTGAATGGCGCAAAGCTCTCGTCGGTCGCGTCGATCCGTGCGCCCATCAGCCGCAGAGGTTCAGCGACTCTGTCTATTGGCCGCCTTCGAATC
This sequence comes from Actinomycetota bacterium, assembly GCA_009699615.1. Lineage (GTDB taxonomy): Bacteria > Actinomycetota > Thermoleophilia > Solirubrobacterales > Solirubrobacteraceae > F1-60-MAGs163. Next base: position 389 of record WLNV01000024.1, on the reverse strand, counting down.
GACGCGTCGCCATCGAGCTCGAAGCTTGAACCTTGCTGCCCGGCGAGCCAACCCGGCAAGAGACGGATCAACGTTCCCGCGTTGCCAACGTCGATCGGCTTGTCCGGTGACTGGGCGTTGCGCAGTCCAACCCCACGGATCATCAACCCCTCCGCACGGCGCTCAACCAGCGCACCCAGTTGCTGCACGGCCTCGAGCGTCGAGAGCGTGTCGGCCGCCTCAAGGTAATTCGTGATCAGGACCGGCTCGTCGGCCATAGCCGCGAGGATCGCCGCGCGATGAGAGATCGACTTGTCGGCCGGAGCCGTCAGCTTCCCTTTCAGCCGCTCTGCCGGCTCAATCAGCGCGTTCACAGGACCGGCAGCCCGAGCTGCTCAAGGCATTCGCCG
>WLNV01000239.1 GCA_009699615.1 Actinomycetota bacterium | reverse complement strand
CTCTTCGACCAGCTTGAGCAGGTCGGCTGAGAGCGCGTCATGAACGAGGAGGTCTGCGCCCTGTGCGGCGTCGACAAGGCTCTTCGTGTAGACCGTGTCGCCGCTGACGACGATGCTGCGGCCCTTGTAATCGAAGCGGTAGCCGACGGCAGGGGTGGCGGGAGAGTGGTCGACCTCAAAGGCCGTGATTACCAGTCCCCCATCCTCCAGGACGACCTTCGAAGTCTTGCCAGCATCGAACTCAAATGGTTCGGCAACCATGCCCGCGGTCGCCGCTGGTGCGATCCCTTCGCCGTGATGGGCAGTGCGGTACGAGTTGTCTAGCGCGTAAGCCTCGTTGTAGCCGTTAACGACCCGGTCCACCCCCACCGGTCCAAGGACGCGCAGTTTCGTCTTCGCAGCGTTGGCGACCCAGCGCTGCAGCGTGACGCTGCCGAGACCGCCGATGTGATCGGAGTGGAAGTGGGTCAGTAGTACGGCCTGAATCTGGTCTGGGCGAAGCTGCATCCGGTTGAAGGTTTCCGATGCCTGCTCGCCGGCGTCGATCATGTAGATCTTCTGGTTGACGATTACCGCCGTACACGGGTTCCCGCGCTGCTCGTCCGGGATCGGCGAACCGGAGCCGCAGATAGCGATGTGCAGGCCGTCAGGTAGTGAGGCGACGGGATCGGAAGAGATGCGCTTGGGTAGAGCCTTCTTCGTGACGGCAACGGCTATCCGGCCTCGCATCATCCAACCTGCGATTGCGCTTGGTACGAGTAGTGCGATCAGGCGTTTCATCGTCGCTCCAGTAGTTTCTTGCGGCGCTGGGCGCGCCGAGAGAAGCCAATCTATCGGACAGGCTCGGCATCTGGCTCCGCTCCGTTCACCTCGTCCGGCCCTCATGTTCGCTTGACACGACGCAATTTGCGGACATATGTTCAACCGGTGCTCGGTCGAAGCCTCGTAGTTTCGCTCGTGACGGGAACCGTCCTCTGCCTCTCTCCTGTTGCCGCGCAGGCCGGGAGCTACACCGTAAGAGCCTGCGCTGACGATCCGCTCGGCGCAAACCTAAGTTGGCGATCCGCGTCAACTACTGCAGATCTCCCTGCGTACTCCCGCGGCTGCACCGGAGCTTCTCCCGAAGGGTTGGTTGCCCGAGCCGCAGCGAAACCGGATGGCGGCTTGGTGCCGGCTTTCGCTAGCGCGTCCTGGCAGTTCGACGCGCCAGCCGGGACGACGATCGACCGCGCCGACATCTCGATCAAGCTCTATCGCTACGGCGGAGCGGCGACAGATCGCTGGGGAGTCGGACTCGGGGATGAGACCGGCGCGTACCTACTCGGCGGGATCGGGCAAGTCGCCCTTTCGATCGGATCCCGAGGCAGCTACTTTGCGCTCGCCGTTCCGGACCGGTCAAGTCTCCGTCTCGGCGTCGTTTGTGCCAACGGGGCTGGCTGCTCTGTACTCACGACGGGTGTCGCTGCGGCCGGCTACTCGCGTGCCCGTGCCGACCTCTATGGGGCGCGGATCAGGATCAGCGATCCAAGTACGCCGACGCTCTTTGGGCAGAGCGGTGCTCTCTGGACCAGTGATGGGTGGCTTTCGGGTCTTCAGCCCCTTTCCTTCTCCGCTTCAGACAACGTCGGCGTTGCGGAGCTCAGCGCGGGCGTCGCTGGCGAGAGGCGGGTTCTCAGCTCCGATTGCGACTACGCGATGACAGTCCCCTGCCCCGCCTCGCGTCAGCTGGCGACCAGTTTCGACACGGGCGAGCTCTCCGATGGCTCGCACACGGTCGCGATTGCCGCCGTCGACAGTGGTGGCAATAGATCGAGCGGTGCGCACCAGATCCTCGTCGACAACACCGCGCCGGAGTCACCGGGGCCACCCGAGCTGGCTGGCGCACCATCGTCCTCTTGGCGCACCGCCGATGACTTCGTGCTGACCTACCGCAACCCAACAGGGGGCGGAGGGTCGCCTCTGAGCTCACATGACGTCGAGATCTGCGCCGTCACAGCTGGGGGTGCCCTCGTCCCCTCGCGTTGTTCCGTCGAGAGTCGGCCCGGTGCTCCGGGGGTGGACGCGATCGCTGTCCCGACGGCCGGTCGCTACATGATGCGCGTCCGCGTAAACGACGAGCTCTTCAAGGGCCAATGGGGACCTTGGTCGCCGGTGCTGCGCTTTGACGACATCGTTCCAGGGACTCCCACCGTGGCGTTCCCGTCGGGCTGGATCAACCGCACGTTGGCCGCTGTGCCGCTTGAGCTCGGGGCACCGAGTGCGGCAGCTGCGATGCCCCCATCCGGCTACGCGTCGTATCTGGTGACGGTTGACGGTGCGGAGGTGACTACCGTCCCGGCAGTCGGAAGCGGGGAGTCTGGAGCCTTTGACATCCAGCGACTCGCCGACGGCCATCACTCGCTGGAGGTGCGCGCGGTTAGCGGCGCGGGGCTCGCCACTCCAGCTCTTGCCGCAAGCCGTGGCGCAATCGCGAAGGATGTAGTTGCCCCAGTATTGGCCGTGACCGGCGCACCGCCCCATGGTGCGCTCGTGACATCGCCGGTAACGCTCTCTATGCGGGCTGCCGATGAGATGTCGGGAATGGCTCCGGCCATCGCTCCGGCGCCGATCTCGTCTGGTGGGTACATCGGGACTCAGGCTGCGCGGAGTTCGTTGCTGCTGACGCCTGGTTCGTTCGCGCAGCTCACGCCGGGCGACGGGGAACAGCTGATTCAGAGCTACGCCGCCGACGTCGCGGGAAACAAGAGCGCGCTTCAGACGTTCTCCTACATTCAGGACACAAAGCTGCCGACCGGCGGATTGCGTCCGGTGGCCGCAGAGCACCCGGCACTGCTTGATTTCTTCATTGACGAGAGATGTTCCGGTTCCGTGGTCGTCGAAATCTCGACGACGCCTGGCAGTTGGCGACCCGTGGCGACGACCAGCGCTCCGCAACGCGCTACCGCACTGGTTCCGACAGACGTCTGGGAACCGCGGATCCCATATTCGGTCCGAGCGCTCGTCAGCGACTGTGCAGGAAACAGCGCAGTTCTCGTTGACTGGTACGGCGGGCCACGCTCGGGCACTCCGATCGGCACGATCACCTCCCCTCCCCGCTCTGCCGTGAGCGCCCGAGCGGAAGTCGAGCCAGCTTCCAAGGGCGCCAGCGCGAGT
>WLNV01000238.1 GCA_009699615.1 Actinomycetota bacterium | reverse complement strand
CTCACGCAGGATCGTTGCGATGTCAGCGGTCTCGCCCGGAGCCTTCTTGATCTTCTCTTTGGCGTACTTGCCAATGCCGTCAAGCGTCATACCGCGGTAGACCGGCGCGCCGATCTTGGAGGGCACCTTGGCGAACTTCATCGTGTTGTTCGGGTTGCCCCAGATCGCCTTGCCGAGATCCTTGCCGACCTTCGTGCGGTTGATGTCGAAGGCGCAGGTGAATTCGATGTCGCTGACGTGGTAGCCACCGAGGTCGGTGTGCATCAGGCCAGGAACTTCCTTCGTTGGGTCGGCCTTGCGGTAGTGCTCGACTCCCTGCACGAAGGCGCTGGCGCAGTTGCCGACACCGACGATCGCTACGCGGACCTTCTCCTGCTGGTAACGGGCTCGGCCGTTGGCTGAGGTTCCGTTCTTCGAAGCTGTGCGTACTGGGCTGGGGCTCACGTGAATCCTTTTCGTTGGTCTGACTTGGGGAGTAACCCCGCAGGAACCTTACCGTTACAGGTCGGTTTGATTCTCGGGCTGCGCGCCGACGTTGATCAGCTTGCCGCGCACATGGACGATGCGCTGAAGCGTAGTGATTATGCCGATCGCTGCCAGCAGGGCCACAGCCGGGGCCAATAGCGAGAAGTCGCCGAGGCCAAGCCCGTTCACGAACAGCAGGCCTACGGAGAGGATCACTACTCGCGTGGCGCGGCTGCCGATTCCCACCTTGCAGTCAACGCCGAGCGCTTCGGCGCGGGCTCGGGTGTAACTGACCATCACTGACGCGAGGATCGCGACGGCGCAGATCGCCGCCTCGACTCCGTTCCCCTGCTCTGCGAAGTGGTAGGCGACAGCGGCCAGCACTACGCCTTCCTCAACGCGATCCAACGTCGAATCTAGGAACGCGCCGAATGGCGAGCCTTTGCCCGACATCCGCGAATAGCGCCCGTCGAGCGTGTCGCAGATTGAGCCGACGATGTAGGCGATGCCGCCGAGCACGATCATGTCGGCGAAGATCAACCCGGCGGCGACGAGGCAAAGCGCGAAGCCGGTCAGCGAGATCGCGTTTGGCGTCAGTCGTGATTCGATCAGCGCGTCGCGCATCGCTTCGCGCCGCTCGCCGGGAACGCGGCTACTCATATGTTGTCGCCAGCCGACGAGCAGAACGATCTCTGTTCAGCCATCCGTCGAACGTCGAATCGGGCGGCGATAGAGATCGTCCCCGGGCGAACCGGTGTTACCTCGGTCCAGCCGCCCTTGGCACGGGCGAGGCAGGCCGACCCCTGAGTGACTGTGAAGAAGCTTGTCCAACGCACGCGGACGATCATAGGCGCGGCGCGGTGTGCTTGGAGCGTGAAGTTGTCGCGGCCGAGCCGAACCAGCTCGCCGGGGCCGGTTACGAGCGGCCGATGATCGGTTACCTCGTAGACCTTCCAGTGGGCGCTGCTCCAGAGCGGCTTCAGCCAACTCTGCTGCGAGGCGATTACCGCAAGCTCCCTGCGGCTGCTTGGATCCGGCGCCGCGTCGGGCACGGCGATGTAGCGGACCGCGTTGTTGCTTAGCCAGCGGTGGTACTCAGCGGCGCTGAAGGGCTTTTCCTTGCGGTAGAAGAGCGCTCCGTACTTGGTATCGAGCTGCGTTGACCAGCCGCGCGCGAGCGTGATGTGGGGTGCAAGGTAGGCGGCCTCCCAGTGCGCGCGCGTGAACGGCACTTCAACGCGGAATGGCTTGTTGCCCCTCGTCTCGAAATAATCGATGACCGGCTGGTGGTAGACGGCTGCAGTCGATGGATCGACCGCGCCCTTAGCGGTTTCGCGCAGCGGTCCAAGCAGCTGCCAGCAGGCGACTGCGGCAGCGATCAATACGACTACGCGCAGGTGCTTGATCGGCGTTGGCCGGCTCAAGATCAATGCGATCAGCAGCGGTCCGGCGCAGAGCACGCCAAGCCGCGCGACGTTCTCGCCCAGCGGGGAGGGGATCAAGGAGGCGAGGATGCAGACCGGCGCGTAGAGCCAGGCACCAATTTGCAGCGCGCGGCGCTGCGGGCCCGCCAGCAGCGCAATCGCGATCGTTGCGGCCACGGGGATGATCGTGCTTCGCAGCGGGTACGGCTGGACGCCGCCTTCCGGGAAGCCGAGCGCCATCACCAGCACCGTTATCGCGCTGGCCGCCGCAGTTGCTGCTGCCCTGCGTGACCGCTCGGCAATCGCGACGGCCACCGCTGCGAGTACTACGAAGGCGCCGGCAACCGGGCTTGCGGCGGCGCAGGTGACAGCGGCGATGATCGCCAGTGCCGTCCGTTTGCGATCGAGCGCGAGCAGACAGGCAAGCCCGAAGGTCACCCCGAGCGCGAAGGTGATCCGCCCGATCATCAGGTCGCCGACGGCGGCGAATGCAAACCAGACCGTCGCCCAGCGCGCCGCGCGCTGGGGGAAGTGGGCGCTCATTAGCCGTTCAAAGAGAACCGCTGAGGCTGTGACAGCGAGCGCGCCGAGTAGTCGCGGCCCAAGCAGCGCGGCTAGCGGCGGGAAGAGCAGGCTGTAGCCGGGGAGGTTGTGACCGCCGTACCAAGAGGAATCCCATACCGCGAAGCCTTCGCTGCGGAAGAGGGTCGCTCTGAAGACCTGCGCGGCGAGGTCTGGGGTTGGTGGGGCGAGCAGCAGCCAGAGGGCTGCGAGCGCCGCGGCCAGGATCCAGATTGGCGCTGCGGCGCGTTCGCGGGCGAACGCCGTACTCATTGGGGAAGCATACCCGCGCCTCGCCGCCGCTCCACGGCGCTTGGCTAGCGAGTGTTGAAGAATGCGGCGACGCGTTCGATCACGTCCGGCCGGTCAAACCAAGGCCAGTGGCCGGCGTCCGGCAGGTGAACGACTTCGCTTGGCCCACTGAGCGCGGCCGCGTAATCGTCGGCGAAACGGGCACCGATGTATGGGTCCTGATCACCCCAGATGATCAGCGCAGGGCAATCGAGCCGTCCCAGTCCGGCGCCAAGCTGAGCCAACCGCTCTTCGGGGCTGGTGCGATAGAGCTGCAGGATTGCGCGCTGCGTGCCCTGGTCAAAGTGCTCGTTGACGGAAGCGAGAAACTCGTTCGGCAGCGGCCCCGGTGTGACGTTCGCCTCGCGTGAGATCTGCTTTGAGACAAGACGGTTGGTTGCCCCCATCAGCAGCTCGCCGAGGCCG
>WLNV01000237.1 GCA_009699615.1 Actinomycetota bacterium | reverse complement strand
TCGTCGCCGAGGCGGGTGTAGATCTTTGTCAGGTTTACGGTCACTCGTGTCGAGCCTAGCGACCGTGTAAGCTCTGCGCCATAAGGGTCGGTGGTGAATGGGAAGTCCGGTGAGAATCCGGCGCGGACCCGCCACTGTGACCGGGCAAGAGTCGTCCACAGCGCGAGAGCGCAGCCACTGGATAGCGACAGCTATCTGGGAAGGCGTGGGAGTGACAGGCCCGGGAGCCAGGAAACCTGCCTCCGGCCAAAAAGCACATAAACCCTCGTGGAAAGGGGTTGCTCCATGTTGAATAGTTCGTTCTTGCGCGTGCTCGCACTCGCATCCGTATTTGTAATTGCGCTTTCGGCTTCGGCCGCTGCGGCGACAAAAGTGAACGTCCGCGTCGAAGGCGCGAAGGCGACGCTCTATGACGGGAGTGTCTCCGTCAGTGGCGGGCAGTTGGCATCGAACCGGGGGGCGGATCGCGGTTCGCACCTCTGCAACGTCGCCGCGAACGGCGGCGGTGCGGTTGCAGCTACGCCGACTCGCGCGCTGCAAGCGGCTGCGGAACGGGCGCTCGGCGACAGGCTGTTGCCACTTGGACTTGAGTGGTACGACTCGTTCGGGGACTTCCTCGTCGGTTCGGTTGGTGGCGAAGCGCCCAGTGGTGACAGCTACTGGGAGCTGTCGGTGAACTGGAAAGTTGCCGAGCTCGGCGGCTGTGCTGTTGCGCTGAAGAACGGTGACGAAGTGTTGTGGGCCGTCTCCGACGGTGCAACGCCTTCGCTACGACTGACGACGCCGAAAGCCGCCCGCCGTGGACGCTCGTTCAGCGTTCGCGTCACCAACGGAGCAAGCGGCAAGGGTGTCGCAGGAGCGCGCGTCGGCGGACAGACCACCAACTCTGCCGGTAGGGCGACTCTGACGCTCAAGAGCGTCGGAACACGCGTGCTGCGAGCGACGAAGGCCGCAGCGACGCGTTCCAACCTTCGATCGGTCGATGTCCGTTAGTTCGATGATGCGCCCCGTCACTGCACTGCTGGTCGCATCGCTGCTCGCGACGGTCGTCGGCGGCTGCGGCGCCGGCGCCGGGCCTGGCGACGGAAGCGTCAAGCTGACGGTCAGCCGCGACTTTGGTCGTGTTGAGGTCTTGCAGCGTTCACTGACGGGACTGCCTCAGTCGGAGACCGTGATGCGCCTGCTGAGCTCAAACACAAAGACCGAGACGAGCTACTCGGGCGGCTTCGTGGACTCCGTAAACGGTGTCAGCGGCGGGCAATCAGGTGGGCGGTCGGTCGACTGGTTCTACTTCGTCAACGGCAGTGAAGCGCCTCTCGGCGCGGCGTCGACGAAGGTTCGCGACGGCGACCGGATCTGGTGGGATTGGCGCGACTGGGGAGCAGCCGATCACGTGCCAGCGGTGGTCGGCTCCTTCCCCGAACCCTTCCTTCACGGCCCCGGCACTGAGAAGCGACTGCCGGTGCGTGTCGAGTGCGTTGAGATCGAGTCGGCCCCTTGCAAGCAGGTCTCAAAGACGCTTGCGGCGCTGGGCGTGCCGGTAGCAATCGGCCTCTTCCGCGCCTCGATTACGGAGCAGACTCTGCGCGTGATCGTCGGCCAGTGGGCCGCGCTGCGCGAAGAAGAATCGCTGCTCCAGCTTGAAAGCGGGCCCGGGGCGAGCGGCGTCTACGCCCAGCCGCGATCGAACGGCGCGCAGATCGACCTGCTCAACGCGCGCGGCAGGACGGTTCGCTCGCTCGGAGCTGGCGCGGGGCTTGTAGCGGCGACGGCGCTTGGCGGCCAACCTCCGGTCTGGGCGATCACCGGCACCGACAGCAATGGCGTTGCGGCGGCGGCTGCGGCCTTCAACGAGAGGCAGCTCCATCGCCACTACGCGGTAGCCGTCGCGCCCGGATCGGGCGCTGCGCTGAGCCTTCCGCTTGCGGGCGGCGCGAAGTGAGCTCGCCCGCAGCCAACACGGTTCTGCTGCGAGCACGCTCGTCCGTTTCAGCGCTCTACGGCTTCTCGTTGGTCGCTTTGGCGTTGGCCTTCACGCATCCGCTGGTCTTGCTCGCGGTTGCCGCCGCGACCTTCGGCGCGGCGCGGCTGAGTGGCTGCCAGCAGCAGCTCCGAGGAGCGGTTCGTTTCGCAATTCCGTTGGCGTTGATGCTGGCCGTCATCAACGCGCTGTTGGTGCGCGACGGCGTAACTGTGCTCTGGCGATTTGGCGAGCTGCCGCTCTTTGGGCAGGTCGATGTGACCGCAGAGGCCTTCGTCTACGGCTTTCTGCTCGCACTGCGCGTTGTAGTGATCATCGCCGCCAGTGCCTTGCTCGTGGCGATCGTTGATCCCGATGATGTTCTGCGGCGGATGCGGCGCTCGGCATTTCGCTCCGCGCTGACGGCGGCGCTGGCGACGCGGATGATCGGCGTCCTCTCGCGTGACGCGCGGCGGATGGATCAGGCGCGCCGATGCCGACCGGATGGTGGTGGCAGCGGGCGCAGAGCGCAGCTCCTGATGGTCGGTTCGGTGGCTGCCGGGGCGCTGGACCGCGCCGTTGATGTTGCAGCGACTCTTGAGCTGCGTGGTTACGCGACTCGAGTTGCGCCACCACGCGGCGACAGTCTGCCGTACTCCCGCGCCGATCGTGCGGTTCTTGCCTCAGCGCTCGGGTTGATGGCGCTGCTAGCGATCGGTGTTCTCTTCGGGCTGGCTCACTTTGAGCCGTACCCGCGCATTGCGATCGTGACCGGCATCACCGAACTGCTTTACGGGGGTTTGATCGTTCTGACGGCACTCGCCGCCCCGATCCTTGGCAACCGAGGGCGTCGGCGATGAGAGCGCTCGACTTCGATCGGTTCTCGTACACGTACCCGGGCAAGGACGAGCCTGCACTGCGCGAGGTCTCGCTGACTGTCGAACCCGGCGAGTTCGTCGTCTGTACAGGCCTCTCGGCTTCCGGGAAGTCGACCCTGCTGCGCGCAGCCAGCGGGCTGATTCCGCACTTCCATGGTGGAGCGGCCAGCGGTCACGTGATCGTCGGCGGGCTCGACACGCGCGAACATGGCCCGGGGGACCTCGCGCGGGTAGCGGGAACCTTGCTCCAAGATCCCGAGACTCAGGTTGTGATGCAGACGGTCGGAGCCGAGCTTGCCTTCCCGCTCGAGAATCGTGGCCTGTCGCGCGCCGC
>WLNV01000236.1 GCA_009699615.1 Actinomycetota bacterium | reverse complement strand
CGTGCCGCCCTGCGGCACGTCGCCAGAAGCGGCGGTGCTGCTGTCGCTCGAGCTGGAACTCGACCCACAGCCGGCGACGGCGAATAGTGCGACTAGGACAGGAACAACAAACAGCGAGCGGACGTTAATCACTTGACTTCCTCCATTTTAACTTTCGGGTTTGGTTCTCCACAGTCGTTCGAGCATCCACAAGAGAGACGGATGATCAGCTCAGTTGGCAGCCGTAGCTGCTTCGGTGGCTCGGTGCTTCCATCGAGTCGCGCAATCAGCAACCGCGCCGCCTCTCGGCCGATCTCGGTCGCCGGCTGGGAGACGACCGTTACTGGAGGGTCAACCAGCGTGGTCCACTCCAGATCGTCGAATCCAACCAGCGCCACGTCGCCGGGGACCGACAGGCCCAGGAAACGCAGTGCGTGCATTGCCCCGAGCGTCATGAAGTTATTGGCCGTGAAAAGTGCGGTTGGGCGGTCGGATCGCTCGAGCAGCTCAAGCGAGGCTCGATATCCATCCTCTGCGGTTGGGCCTCCAACCGAGACGAGATCCTGATCAAACTGAATCCCGGCGTTCTCGAGCGCTTCGCGGTACCCCTCCAACCGCATCGCAGAAGATGAGATCGCAAGACTGTCTGAGACGAAGCCGATCCGAGTGTGGCCGTGACCAATCAGATGTTCAGTCGCGGTGCGCGCGCCACCAAGGTTGTCGGCTGTAACGGAATCAACACCAAGCCCCGTGACCTCGCGGTCGAGAAGAACAAGCGCACCGGCCCGCGCGGCGAGATCAAGGTGGTCCTCCGGCTCCTCGCTACTCGGGACAACGACCAGGCCGTCAACACGGCGGGCCAGGAGCGTCTCTACTGCCGCCCTCTCGCGATCGAGATCTTCATCCGAATTGGCGAGCAGCACTCCGTGCCCGCGCGCTTCGATCTGGTCGGTCATACCCCTCGCGGCGGCTGCGAAGAACGGGTTCTCGATATCGCCGACGACAAGCCCGACTGCCAGAGTCTCTCCCGAGGCAAGCGCTTTCGCAACCGAGTTCGGGACGTAGCCGAGCCGCTTCGCCGCCTGTTCAACTTGGGCCCGGGCTTCGTCACTGACGTATCCGTAGTTCCCAAGCGCACGGGCGGCCGTCGCCTGCGAGACGTTCGCTGCCTGCGCCACTTCGCGGATCGTTGCTGCCATTGGCGCATGTTACAGGTTCGCGGCGTCGTCTGATAGCGTTATCAGACGACCCTCAGTATTCGTCCATAACTACTGCAAAGGTGCCAATGCCCGACCTAGATACGCTCGTTGAAGAGGCAAAGAAGTCAGAGCTGTTCACGACCCCCCAGCTCGCCGACGACATGCGGCGATTCCTCGATCAGCACCGCCCTGCGGCGCTGGCACTGGCTGCAGAAGCGCGTGAGCGTGGAATCAAGACCGTCTTCTTCACCGGCAGCGGCGGCTCATGGTCGGCGATGTACTCAGGCAAGTACTTTGCCGACCGCTTCACGACGCTGACTACCGACGCCCAGCTCTCCTACGAACTGATCTGGCGCAACCCGCAGCGGCTCGGCCCCGACTCGCTCGTCTTTGCCGCCTCGTATTCGGGAGAGACCGAGGACACCGTCGCCGCGCTGCGCTTCGCGAAAGAGGCCGGGGCATGGACGGTCGGCTTGGCTAACAAGCCCGACTCAACGATCGCGACAGAAGCCGACACTGCGATCGCTTACGAATCGAGTGCCCTCTACGCGATGCCGATGGCAGCCGTCTCGCTGTTCGCGCTTGAGTGGGGCCGTCTCGAAGGAAACAAGGAGGCCGAAGAGGTTCTCGCTGCCTTCGACGCGCTTCCCGACATCATTGCCAAGGCGTTCGAGGACTGCCGCGAGCCGAGCCTAGAAATTGCACGCGCGCTGCTGCCAGCGCAGGAGCTCTACTGCGTTGCAGCCGGACCGCTCTACGGACTTGCGTACAAGTTCGCCCTGACCGTCTTCATGGAGAACATCCGCACCCATGGCTCTGTGATCGAAAGCGCCGAGTTCCGCCACGGCCCGGCCGAAATGCTCGAGCGCCAGCACCCGACGATGGTCTTCCTGCTCGGTACCGATGAGTCGCGTGAGATGACGCAGCGCTCGATCGACGTGGCCGAAGCCAACGGCGCGCAGGTAGTCGTCTACGACGTCGCCGACTACCCAGGCCTACATCCACTGCTGGCCCCCTTCGTGATGAAGGTTCCGCTGCAGTGGATGGTTGTTCACTCGGCGCTGCTGCGCGGAATCCTTGACCTCGACGACCGCGTCTTCATGGGCCGCAACGTGCTCTCCAAGGGCGGCGCCCGGTGGCCGTAAGCCCCGCCGAACGGAGATTCGCATCGGTCGGCGACAACTGCGTCGACGTTTACAGCGGCGAGCTCGAAGGTGAACGCGCCGGCGGCAACGCACTGAACGTTGCCTTCGAGCTGCTCAGGAGCGGGTGGAAGTGCTCCTACTTCGGTGCCGTTGGGAACGACGAGCGCGGCGAGTTGATTCGCGCCAGTGCCGGCGCCGCAGGGATCAACACCGAGCACGTAGTGACGCTCGACGGTCCAACCGGCTTCACGGTGATCGGCCACAACGCGGCAGGCGACCGCCAATTCCTTGAAGAGGATTACGGCGTCGCTGCCGATTACCGCATCGACGAGGCAACAGCGGAGCGGCTTAGCGAGTTCGCCTGGATTCACCTCTCGCGCCAGGCCGACGCAGCCGAGCGCGCGGTGCAGTTGCGAAGCCGCGGCGCGCGGCTCTCCTGCGACTTTGGTGAGCAGCAGCTCGGCGCCAGGCCCGACCCGCTCTGCTCCGAACTTGAAGTGGCTTTCTTCTCACTCCCCGACGGCGACCCAGAGACGGCAGAGAAGCTCGCCACTGACGCGACTGAGATCGGTGCCGGCATCGGTGTCGTGACGATGGGCCCACTCGGCAGCGTCGCGGTTGCGGATGGTCAGAGCTGGTTCGCGCCAGCAGTCGAGGTCGCCGTGGTTGACAGCCTTGGCGCCGGCGACGCCTTCATCGCAGCCTTCATCGCCGACGTCGTCTCGGACGAGACGATCGCCGATACGATTGACGCAGCGGCGCGAATGGGCGCCGAAGCCTGCACGCGCGTCGGTCTGGCAGAGACAACACACTCGGGGGAGTAGAAGAGAATGAGCGAAGCAACACCGCCG
>WLNV01000235.1 GCA_009699615.1 Actinomycetota bacterium | reverse complement strand
GTCGGAGGATGGCCGTCAGCAGGCGCCAGAGGCGCTCCACAAGGCCGTTAAGGCACTCGGCGGCACAATTGCGGCTGAGGGACTGCTGAAGGCACGTGAACTGCCTCCTTGGGCGATTGCGCAGGCCGCGGCACTCTCGATCACACTCGATGGAGCCGGCGCGCAGGCGTTGATCGCTCAGGTCGGAGAACGTCAGCAGCGGATTCTGCGCGAGCTTGAGAAGCTGGCAATCGAGTACGGCCCGGGCGCGAAGATCGGCGTCGAGGAGGTAGGCGAGTCGGCGGCTAATTCGTCTGAACTACTCGTTTGGGGTTTGGTCGATGCGATTGTCGCCCGCGACCAGCGAACTGCGCTCGTAACGTATCTGCGGCTGCGCGACCAGAACGAGGACCCGGGGCGACTTGCGGTAGCGATCGTTCGCCGCCTGCGCGACGTAACGGCAATTGCCGAGCGGCTTGAATCCGGTGCCTCGGAATCTCAGGCTGCTGCCGGAATCCCCGGCGGCGCCTACGCAGCCAAGCGCAGAATGGCGGAGGCTCGCGGCGCCGACCCCGAGCTTCTGCGCGAGGCAACAGAGGCGCTTGCGGCACTGGAGTTGGCCAGTCGCGGTGGTAGCGCGCTCGATCCGGACACGGAGACTCTCCGTGTGATCGAGCGGATTGCTGCGTAGGAGGAGTTAGGCGCTGACGCCGGCGCGGATCCGGGTCGCACGCGACTTCTTGCGTGCCCCGGTGTTCTTATGCATCGCGCCGTGAGCGACTGCTTTGTCGATCATCGATGCAAGGTTCAGGTGCTCGGCGTCGGCAAGCGGATCGTCGCCAGCCTCAACGGCTGCCTCGAGGCGGCGCTGGTAGGTCTTGACGGCCGACGTGTAACGACGGTTTTCAAGGCGCTCGCGTTCGTTGCGGGCGTTTCGCTTCTTCTGTGATTTAAGATTGGCCAGAGCCGAGGGCGGATTCTAGCGTCATGTGGATTCGCCGGGGCCGACCCTTAGGATTGGGCGCTAGTGACCTCGAGGCCTGGTAGCCCAAAGGACCCGGAGCCGGAGGACGACCCCGGCGCGGAAGAGGCCGTCCTCGACGCCGCAATGATCGGCGGTGTTCTGCCCGCCAGCGACGCCATGGCCGGCGCAGCGGCGGCCCGGGCGGCGGTCGAACGGATTGACAATGAGGGGCCAGAGGCGCCGGGGGCCAAGGCCGGAGTCGCTCGCAACACGGTCCTGTTCTCGGTCGCGACGGGCCTTTCTCGGGTCGCAGGCTTGGCGCGGGAGATCGTTGCTGCCAGCTACTTCGGAACAAGTGGCGCCGCTTCCGCCTTCACGATTGCCTTCCAGTTGCCGAACCTTGTGCGAGGCCTGTTCGCCGACGCCGCGCTGAGCGCCGCCTTCGTTCCAGTCTTCGCCGAGTTCCTCGAGCAGAAGCGTCGCCGTGAGGCGATCCTGCTCGCCTCAACGCTGTTCTGGATCATCCTGCTGGTGCTCGGAGCGCTGAGCGCGCTTTTCATCTTTGCCGCGGGCGTCCTGATCCCGCTCTTCATCCCGGGCGACAACTTCACGCCCCAGCTTGTTGATCTGGCCGTCGGGCTCTCTCAGGTGCTCTTCCCGATCGTCGTTCTGCTCGGCATCAACGGGCTCCTCGTCGGGATCGTCAACTCCTACCACCACTTCACGATTCCGGCGCTGGCGCCGCTGGTCTGGAACATCGTGATCATCGGCGCGTTGATTCTGCTGCGCCCGGTGTTCAGCGCCGAAGACCAAATCTACGCCTACGCGATCGGCGTCCTACTCGGGACGGTCGTCCAGCTGTTGATGGTGATCCCGGTTCTCGCCAAGATCGACTTCCGGCTCAAGTTCCACGTCAACTGGCGCGATCCGGGCGTGACACGGGTCCTGAAGCTGCTGATTCCAGTCACGATCGGGCTCGGCGTCATCAACATCGACCTCGTGATCAACTCTGTCGTCGGGGCCCTGATCTCAGACAGCGCGCCAAGGGCGATCGATGCTGCGTTCAGGATCTACATGTTGCCGCAGGGCATCTTCAGCGTCGCGCTCGCGACAGTCCTCTTCCCGTCTCTCAGTCGCCTCGTTGCACGCAAAGACATGGACGGGTTGCGCGCGCTCGTGGGTACCGGCACGAGGCAGAATCTGCTGCTGCTGGTGCCAGCGGCGGCGGCGACAATGGCGCTCGCCAGCCCGATCGTCGAGCTGATCTACCAGTACGGCGCATTCAACGCGGCTTCGACAAAGGAGGTTTCGACGGCGCTGTTCTGGTTCGCATTCTCGATGCCGTTTGCGGGCCTCAACCTGCTGCTCACGCGCACCTTCTTCTCGCTCCAGCGGCCGTGGATCCCAAGTGCGCTCGCCGCTGTGAATCTTGCCGTCAACGCTGCTGTGTCGCTCGCTCTCTATAAACCGCTGGGGATCGCAGGCCCGGTGATCGGGACCGTCGTAGCGAGCGCCGGGATGACAGCGGCTCAGATGATCTACCTCCGGCGTCAGCTTGGCGGCTCGATTGAAGGCCGCGAGACGCTGATCATGACCGCGAAGGTGATCTTCTCGGCAATTCTGCTGATCATCATCAGCCGCGGGATCTGGTTGGTCGTCGACGGTGCCGTTGGCAGCGCCGGTCCGGTAACTCGACTGTTGGGCGTGATCCCCGCGCTTGCCGCCGGGATGCTCGTATACCTCGCGGCAGTGCGGCTGCTGAAGATTCGCGAAGCCGATCAGATCACCGACTTCTTCACCAGTCGCCTGCGTCGTCTGCGCTCCTGACCGGACCCGCTCGCGCGCGCCCTACGCTGTAGCCCGAGCATAAGCCGCCATGGAACAGTCACTAATACGCAACTTCTCGATTATCGCGCACATCGACCACGGCAAGTCGACGCTTGCCGACCGCATTCTCGAGATGACCTCGACGGTCGATCCGCGCGCGATGCGGGCCCAAGTGCTCGACTCGATGGACCTCGAACGCGAACGCGGAATCACGATCAAGGCGCAGGCAGTGCGTGTGCTCTACACGGCCCGCGACGGCGTGACCTACCAGCTGCAACTGATCGACACGCCCGGTCATGTTGACTTCACCTACGAGGTATCCCGCTCTCTGGCGGCTTGTGAGGGCGCGATCCTCGTCGTCGATGCGTCGCAGGGTGTCGAGGCACAGACTCTCGCCAACACCT
>WLNV01000234.1 GCA_009699615.1 Actinomycetota bacterium | reverse complement strand
TTCGTGCACTTGCCGGCAAAGCGTTCGATGATCGGCTGCAGGTCTCGGGCAGGCAGCGTTTCATTCCAGATCGGCGACAGCTGCTCGATTGCGTGGCCTCCGGCAACGAAAAGGATCGGCCCTCGGAGCCCAAGCCGCTCCAGCTCTGCAGCCAGATCGTGGGTCGCGCCTGGGCCCTGCACGTAGCGCCCGGGGGCGGCGAAGACCGTCAACGGTCGCTGCTTGTTTGTTTCGGGAGAACCGCCAGCCATCGGACCTAGGTTACGGACGGCTGCGCTGATGTCAAAAGGGGCTCTACACTGGCGCCATGGATCGACTAGAGAACGACGTAATCGAAACAGCAATCGCCCAAGGCGAGTGGCGCCACGAGGACGGCGGCATCGTCCGCGACTACTCGCTGCCCAACTTCGAGTCGGCAATTGCGTTTGTCCACAGCGTTGCTGGCGTCGCTGAAGTCGCGAACCACCACCCCGACATCTTCATTCACGACTGGAACCAAGTACGGATCACCTGCACGACTCACTCCGAGGGCGGCGTCACCGACGCAGACCTCGCATTGGCCAAAGAGATCGACGAGCTTGCCTAACTTCGCTTTTCCGGCACCACGGCCGGTAGAGTCCGAGTTGATCATTAGTGCCTGACGACCTTTCGCGAAGTACCTCCCCACAGGCCCCGACGCGATGACCGCGCTGCTGATTGCCGCGATCTTCGTGCTGGTAGCGGTCAACGGCTTCTTCGTTGCCGCCGAGTTCGCGCTCGTTCGTGCGAGCCGTGGACGCCTGCAGGCTGAGGCCGACGAGGGGGTCCGGGGCGCCGCTCGCGCAGTCGCGCAGCAGGAAGACCTCAGTCAGTACCTCTCGGCCTGTCAGTTCGGCATCACGCTCGCTTCGCTGGGGATTGGCTTCCTTGGCGAGCCAGCGATAGCGACTCTGCTTGAGCCGCTGCTCGGCGGGCCGCTGGCGCACGGCGCTGCCGTAGCTGTATCGGTCGCAATCGCCTACATCCTCGTAACTTCGCTGCACGTAATCGCCGGCGAGCAGGTTCCGAAGATCTTCGCGATCGTCAAAGCCGAGCGCGTGGCCAAAGCCTGCGCCCGCCCGCTCAGCATCTTCGAGATCGCGATGCGGCCCTTCATCGCCGGTCTCAACGGAGCCGCCAACGGCGTTCTGCGGCTGATGCGAATTGACCCGGAGGCCGACTTTGATGAAGGCGGAACGCCGGACGACTTGAAGCTGCTTATCTCCCAGGCCCAGATCGGTGGCAAGCTCGACCCGGGCGAGGCGACGATGCTGGCCGGCGTCTTTCACCTCCACGAGCAGCAGGCGCGCCAGGTGATGACGCCGATACCGGCGGTCGTGACGGTTGATGTGAGCGACAACGTCGAGACGGCGCTGCGCATCTGCGTCAGCTCGGGCCACACGCGGCTAGTTGTGACCGAGGACCGCAGCGCCGAGCACGTGCGCGGCACCGTTCACGCCAACTCGCTGATCGCGCTCTACCTCGAGTCGGGTGCAGAAGCGTCGATCGAACCGCTCGTCCGCGACGCCGTAATCGTTCCCGAGACGAAGCCGCTCGATGACCTGCTCGCCGACCTGCAACGCGAACGGTCATCGTTGGCCGTCGTGATCGACGAGTACGGCCGCACTGCCGGCCTGGTAACCGTTGAGGACATCGTCGAAGAGGTCGTCGGCGAGATCGACGACGAGACCGACCCAACCGCGCGCTCGGTGCGCAAGCTCGCCAGCGGCGGCTGGTCGGTAAGCGGCCACGTTCCAATCTCCGACCTGCCCGACTTCGGCATCAACCTTCCGGCCGACAGCGACGCCTACAACTCGGTAGGCGGGCTCGTCTTCCACGAGCTGGGACGGATGCCGCAGCGCGGCGACACGGTCAGCGTCGAGGGCTACCGCCTGCGCGTCGAAGCGGTGCGCGAAAACCGGATCACGGCGGTCCGCATCAGGCCGATTGCCGAGCAGGCCTGACCCCGAAACCAAGACCGACCCGCGGGGGGCGGGTCGGCCGGTCAATCTGGGAGGAGGAACATCCATGAAGAACGTCCTGAACTTCATGATGCTTGAAGATCCTGAACGATCGCTAAAGAATTCACTCCGTAGTTGATACGGGTTTGGCTACGTCTTTCCCGTCGATCTGCGCGATAGGGACTAGCCCGTCACCCCGGGCGTGATCGGTGGACACTTCGTGATCGATAGCGGAGAAACGGGCCGGCTGACGGTGGTCGAACACTTCTGCGGCGCGTAGACGATGATCGTGCCGCGCAAGGTCATCGTGTACCAGCGCCCTGCATAAGCCGGCTGAGCCATCCACCCCAGATCTGTCGGTCCGTTGACGGCAGACTGAGCGAGAGTCTTCCCAGTTGACTCGTCGACCCAGAGGACGCTTTCGGTCCAAGTCCCGGTCTGCACTTGCGACGGGAAGTTGGAGCTGAGGTACTGGGACGACAGCACGCGGTTGTTCGATGGTCCAACTGCGGTGAAATAGTCGGAGGTTCGCCAATCAGGGCGACTCCACTTGATCGCCATGCGCCCGGTCGATTGGTCAAGACGCACTGCGAAGACGCCACCCATGAGCATGTCCTGCATGAAGATCAAGCTCTTCTGAGGATCTGTCGAGAAGCTGGCGGGGGCGTTGCTGGTGAGACCATCGGGGATCGTCTTGCCCCACGGGCAGATGCGGTGAACATCGGCCGCGTTGGTCATCCTCACCGCAACCGCGCAGATCGGTACCCCCGGCGCCTTAACCGGAGGAGAGGCGTTGTTGTTGAAGATCACCCACTTGCCAAGCGGGACCGGTGCGTCACCGGTGGTCTGCCCCGCCAAGAGGTACGGCGGCTGCCAGCCAGTGTCCTCGCGAAGGGTCTTGGTCTTCGGATCCCAAATTACTCGGACTCCACGGGTTGCCCCCGCAAGGTACATATCCGTGTTGCCGCCGTTCGCGACTAGCGTGGGCCGCGCTGCGATCGGTTGGCTTAGCTTGATCGCGGTGATGTTCTCCAACGTCACCGGATCGATCGCAACGACCGTGGTAACCGGCTGCGGGCCATATTGTGCGATGCAAGCTGACATCGCTTGGTTGCCCTGAACCGTGCAACCGGTCGAGCGATTTTGACTCTTCAGCAGGATCGTTCCTGCCGAGTCGGGGGATATGGCGAAGCCATCGAAGTTCGCATCGATCGCGTCGCCGTCGAGC